>CAZOVQ010000137.1:0-5079 GCA_964583195.1 uncultured Thiobacillus sp. | reverse complement strand
CGCTTGTGCCCGGACACGCGTCTCCGCAAAAAGCCGCGTCACCGGGTGTGCCCACCGGCAGGAAACTCCAGGTGATCGTGCCGCCCGGTGTGCCGTTGGTATTGTCGCCCCACTTCAGCGACTGGTTCGCGCTGAGCGGAAACACCGCAAAAGCGTGCGCCTGAGCGTTCAGCAGCGCGGCGCACAGCATGCCCGCTCCCAATATCCACTGTTTCATGTGCCCTCCTTAGGTTTGTCTGGTCTTGCTGACGCCAGTTGCATGCAACCTTCATGCCTAAACATTTCAGGCCGTGCTTATTCAAGCACTTGGGATTCGGCCTACGACTTGCCCCACCTGAAATGTAAAATTTCCCGACAGATCCGTCGCAATCTTACGCGTGCAGGCCGATACGCCGCGCGCGCTATTGCCCTTTGTGCGGTGCACACCACCCGCACGGGACGGCGGGCGTACCGCTGCTCATGCAGCCAGTGCGCGGGCGTGAAAGGCGAGGTGTTCGCCGATGAAGGTGGCGATGAAGTGATAGCTGTGGTCGTAGCCATCCTGCATGCGCAGGGTGAGTGGCACGCCGCGTGCGGCGCAGGCGCTTTGCAGGGCCTGCGGGTAAAGCTGTCCGGCAAGGAATTCGTCCGCGGTGCCCTGGTCGATCAGCGCGGGCGGCAAGGGCGCACCGGCGTTGATGAGGCAGGTGGCATCCCAGGCTTCCCAGGTTTTTGCATCGTTCCCCAGGTAAGCGCTGAAACAGGTCTGCCCCCAAGGTGACACGACCGGGTTGCAGATGGGGGCGAAGGCGGATACCGAGACATACATGCCCGGATTCCTGAGCGCGCAGACGAGCGCGCCGTGGCCGCCCATCGAGTGTCCGCTGATGGCGCGCCGCCCCGGGAACGCCGGGAAATTCGCTTCGATCGATGCGGGCAATTCCTGCGTGACGTAGTCGTACATACGGTAATGCTTCGCCCACGGGTCCCGGGTGGCGTTGACGTAGAAGCTCGCGCCTTGTCCAAGGTCGTAACGCTCGGGCGCATCCGGCACGGTTTCGCCGCGCGGGCTGGTGTCGGGCATGACGAGGATCAGGCCCAGTTCCGCCGCGTAGCGCTGGGCGCCGGCTTTTACCCGCACGTTGTCGTCGGTGCAGGTGAGCCCCGAAAGCCAATAGACGACCGGCAGGTTGCGTGTGGCTGCCTGCGGCGGCAGGTAGACCCAGAAGGTCATGGTGCAGGCGCACGCACTCGATTCGTGCTGCCAGCGTTCCAGCCAGCCGCCGGATTCCTTGATTCTCTCGACGCGGTTCATGGCGATCAGAAAATGATGACCGAGCGGATGCTCTTGCCTTCGTGCATCAGGTCGAAAGCGGTGTTGATGTCTTCCAGCGGCATGGTGTGCGTCACCAGGGGATCCAACACGATCCTGCCATTCATGTAGTCGTTCACATAGCCCGGCAGTTGCGAGCGGCCTTTGACACCACCGAAAGCCGTGCCGCGCCATTGCCGTCCGACGACCAGATTGAACGGTCGGGTCTTGATTTCCTGGCCGCTGCCCGCGACGCCGATCACGGTCGCAACCCCCCAGCCCATGTGCGTGCATTCGAGCGCATCGCGCATCACGTTCACATTGCCGATGCACTCGAACGAGTAGTCCACGCCGCCGTTGAAATGGTCGCGGATATATTCGGCGACACTGCCGTTCACGTCTTTCGGGTTGAGAAAATCGGTTGCGCCGAGCATCCTCGCCATTTCGAACTTGGCGGGGTTGAGGTCGATCGCAAGTATCCGCTTGGCACGCGCCATGACCGCGCCCTGGATGCACGACAGGCCGATGCCGCCCAGACCGAACACGGCGACCGTTGAACCCGGTTCCACCTTCGCTGTGTTGAGCACCGCGCCGATGCCGGTGGTCACGCCGCAGCCCAGAAGGCAGACCTTGTCGAGCGGCGCTTCCGGGTTGATTTTCGCCAGCGCGATTTCCGGGACGACGGTGTATTCGGCAAACGTAGAGCAGCCCATGTAGTGATAGATGGGCGAGCCATTCTTCGAGAAGCGGCGGGTTTTGTCGGGCATGTAGCCCGTCCACACTGTGCCCGCGATCGACTGGCACAGATTGGTCCTGGGCGAATGGCAGTATTCGCAATGCCCGCACTCGGGAATGTAGAGCGGGATCACATGATCGCCGGGTTTGAGTGTTTTCACCCCCGGCCCGCACTCGACGACGACGCAACCGCCCTCATGACCGAGCACGCAGGGAAACGCACCTTCCGGGTCGTCGCCCGAGAGCGTGAACGCGTCGGTGTGGCACACCCCCGACGCGACGACTTGCAACAGCACTTCGCCCGCGCGCGGGCCTTCCACGTCCATTTCTTCAATCGACAGGGGTTTTTTCGGTTCCCAGGCGACGGCGGCACGGGCTTTCATGGCGACTCCGGTTGGATGGTCGGGGTATCGTCGAATCGATGCCGCGGTGGATGCGGAAGCATCGGTTCGAGCGGGCGGCAACATGATACCGAATCCCGCCCTGCCGCAAGCGGGCCGGTCGATGGCCGGAGCCGTTCGTGTTGCGCGTTGCGCCGGGACAAGGGGAAGGCGATTTTCAGGGGCCGCGCCCCTCGCCTGCTTCCTCGTACGTTCTGCCGTCGCGGATTTGATAGATGCGCCTGAAGGTGGGAATGATCTTTTCATCGTGGGTGACGACGATGATCGCGGTGCGGAATTCCTGCGCCAGGCGGTTGAGGATTTTCACCACGGTGAGCGCGCGTTCGCTGTCGAGCGGCGCCGTCGGTTCGTCGGCGAGGATGATCGGCGGCTTGTTGGCGAGCGCGCGCGCGATCGCCACGCGCTGCTGCTCGCCGCCGGAGAGTTCGGCAATGCGCGCCTGTGCGCGGTGCTGTACGTCGAGCGCGGTCAGCATCGCGAGCGCAATCCTGCGCGACTCGGTATTCGCCACGCCCGCCAGCATCGGCAGCAGCGCGACGTTGTCGGTCGCGTCCAGAAACGGAATGAGGTACGGCGCCTGGAACACGAAGCCGATGCGATCGCGCCGCAGCGCGCGCAGGTCGCGCGTCTTCCAGCCGTTATCAAAGATTACCTCGCCGCCAAGCGTGAATTTGCCGGCGGAAGGTTCAATCACCGCGCCCAGACATTTCAGCAGCGTGCTCTTGCCCGAACCAGACGGCCCGATGAGGCCGACCACTTCACCCGGATACACCGTCATATCGACGCCCTTCAGCGCGTCAACCGCCGCGCTGCCGTGGCCGTAGCGCTTGGTGAGGCCTTCGATGAGGATGGCCGGCGCGTCAACCACCGATGGCCTCCGCCGGATCGATTTTGAGTGCGGCGCGAATCGCCAGTACCGAAGCCGCCGCGCACACGACGAGCGTGAGCACGAAAGCACGTCCAGCGTCGCCGGTTTCCAGCAGCACGTATTTTGGAAAGGCCGGTGCCCACAGCGTGGCGGCGAACTTGCCGACAAAAAAACCGATCACACCGAGACCCAGCGCCTCCTGCATGATCATCGCGGCGATGGTCTGGTTCTTCGTGCCGATGAGCTTCAACACGGCGATTTCCTTGATCTTGCCGAGCGTCATGGTGTAGATGATGAAGGCGACGATGGCCGCGCTCACCAGCGCGAGGATGACGAGAAAGAGGCCTATCTGTTTGGCGGCGGTGGCAATCAGCTTGGCGACCAGGATGTCTTCCATGTCGGCTTGGGTGTAGGCGGTGAAACGCTGCCAGCGCGCGACGGTGTCGGCGACGGCGCGCGCGTCCGCGCCCGGCGCGAGCCGCAGCAGTACCGCGTTGACCTTGTGACTCGACGCCTGGATCGCCTGCACCGCTTCCAGTACACCGGGCTGCCCCGGACGATTGATCGCCGGGTTGGCGGCGAGACGGTTGCGATCCTCGACGATGGCATCGTTGTCTTTCAGGAACTGCGCTTCCTGCGCGTCTTTCAGTGGAATGAACAGCATGGGATCGCCGTTCGACGACACCATGCGGCGGGTGAGCCCGACCACGGTGTAGTCGTTGCGGCGGATGCGCACCGTGTCGCCGACCGCGAAGCCGGTCTTGGCGTCGGCCACCGCTTCGTAGTGCGCGCGCGCAATCGGCCGGCCGGCGACGAGAAATGCCGGGCCGCCGGGTTTGCCCGGCTCGTAGCCCGCCACCATCACGCGCTGCGACTGCCCGCCGCGCGCCACCTGCATGGTGAGGTAGGCGACGTTGCCCGTTTCGGTCACGCCCGGCAGGGCGGCGAGCGCGCGATGCAAATCATCGGGCACCGACGAGGGTTCGGCGAAGGGGCCCAGCGTGTGCTGCTGCACCACCCATACGTCGGCCCCGGTCGCGCGCAGCAGCACCCGGGCGTCGTCGACCATGCCGCGATACACCCCGGCCATGGTGAGCGTCACGCCGATCAGGAGCCCCAGCCCCAGCCCGGTGAGCAGATAGCTCTTCAGATGGTGCGCAATGTCCCGACGGGCGAGGTTAATCATGGGCGCGTCAGCTTCTGCTCGCGCACCCGCGTTCCCTCTTCGAGCGGGCTTGCGCTGTAGACGATGACGCGCTCGCCCGCCGCCAGCCCCGAGACGATTTCCACCTGGCTGTCGGTGCTGCGCCCGGGGCGCGCCGGCTGGAAGCGGGCGCGGCCTTCGGCGATGCGCCACACGCCGGTCTGGCCGCCCTGCTGTGCCAATGCGGCGCGCGGCAGCGTCAGCGCGTCGCGCGTAGCCGGCAGTTTGATCGACACTTCCGCCAGTTCGCCCAGATACAGCCGCGCCGGGGCCGGGTCGAAGGCGACATCGACGATGCGTTCCTCGGTCAGCGCGTCGCTTTGCAGCTCGATGCGCGCCACCGTGCCAGGCAGCGCAACATTGGGCGCGGAACGCAGCGTGATGGTGGCAGACTGGCCCACGTGCACGTCCGCCGCACGCGCCTGATCGACCCGCGCGCGCACCCACAATCGCGCCGGATCGACCAGCCGCAATACCGCCTGCCCCGCCACCACGGTGGCACCGGGTTCGGCTTCGCGCGCGATGACCACGCCATCGACCGGGCTGGTCAATTTCAGGCTGCCGCGCAGCCGGTCGATGC
>CAZOVQ010000136.1:0-5116 GCA_964583195.1 uncultured Thiobacillus sp. | reverse complement strand
CGCCGGCCGGCGGCGTGGCGTTCGAGCAGCGTGGCATTGAGTTGCGCCAGCCGGGTCTGGCGGCTGGCGGCGGGACCGGATACGCCGAGGTCGGCGAGGATGGCAGCCAGCATGTCGTCGGCATCCAGCGTGGGGTTGCCGAGATAGACGCTGTCGACGGTTTCGGGCAACTGGGCGGCGAGCTTGCGGCACAGCATGGTCTTGCCGCTGCCGACTTCACCGACGATCTTGACGATGCCTTCACCCTGGCCGATGGCATACAGCAAGGCGGCCAGCACGTCGCCGCGCTGGCCACCGTCGTGCCAGTATTCGGTGTTCGGCGTGATGCGGAAGGGGGCTTCTTTCAGGCCGAAAAAATTGAAATACACGTCGCGCCTAGTCGGTTCCGTAGGTCTGCATGCGGCTGTAGAGCGTGGTGCGGTTGATGCCCAGGAGCCTGGCCGCCTGCGAGAGATTGCCGTGCGTCATGTTGAGCGCGGCTTCGACGTAGGCCTTTTCCCATTGCCGCAAATTCACGTCGAGGTTGAAATTGGCCACGCTTTGCAACTGCTTGCGCGCCAGTTCGATCAGCGCCCGGCCGTCGCCCGCGAGTGGAATTTCCTGCGGGTAGGCCTGGTCGGTGTCGAGCTCGGCTTCGAGCTGCTGCGCGGAGACCGGCAGGCCGGGGTATTTGGTGGTGAGGCGGATGACGATGTTGCGCAATTCGCGCACGTTGCCGGGGAAGTGGTAGTCCGACCACATCTGCTGCGCGCGCGCGTCGAGGGAAAACGGCTGGCTCCTGGCTTCGCGGGCGTAGAACTCGCGGAAGTGGTTGAGCAGCGTGGTCTTGTCTTCGCCCATTTCCCGCAGCGGCGGCACGGCGATGGAAAACACCGAAAGGCGATGGTAGAGGTCGGCGCGGAACCGTCCGGCCTTGATCTCGGCGCGCAGGTCGCGGTTGGTCGCAGTGACTACGCGGGCGTTGGAGAAGCGCGGCTGGGTTTCGCCGACGCGTTGATACTCGCCGTTTTCCAGCACCCGCAGGAGCTTGGCCTGGAGTTCCAGCGGCAATTCGCCGATCTCGTCGAGGAAGAGGGTGCCGTTCTCGGCCTCCTCGAAGTAGCCGGCGCGGGCGCTGGTGGCGCCGGTGAACGCGCCCTTGGCGTAGCCGAACAACGTGGGCTCGACCAGGGTCGGCGAGATCGCCGCGCAGTTGAGTGCGAGATAGGGCTTGGCCGAGCGCGGCGACAACTGGTGCAGGCTGGACGCGACCTTTTCCTTGCCGCTGCCGGATTCGCCTTCGATCAGTACAGGGAAAGGGGCCGCGGCATACTGCTTGATCTGTTCGCGCAGCTTGTCCATTGCCGGACTCGCGCCGACGATACCCGGGTCCCTGGCGGGGGCGGGGGCTTTGTCGGCGCTGCGCTCGGCGTCCTGCACCATGAGCGCGTTGAAAAGCAGCGACTTGAGCCGTTCGGGTTCGCACGGTTTGGCGACGAAATCGATGGCGCCCAGCGCGCGCGCATGGCGGGCATTGGCTTCATCGCTCTGACCCGAGAGCACGAGTATCTTGATGCTGGGCGAAATGCCGAGCAGGTCGGCGATGAGGGCAAAGCCTTCGTCGGGCTTGTGTGGCTGCGGCGGCAGCCCCAGGTCGACGAGCGCGAGCTGGGGCGGTTCGTCCAGCTGCATCATCAGGCTCTTCACCTGCGCGCGCGACTCGGCGGCGGAAATTTCGAAATCCTTGCCGAGCACATAGGTGAGCGTGTCGGAAATCAGCGGGTCGTCGTCGACGATCAACAGACTAGGCTTGCTGGTGTGCGCCACATATCCTCCGTATCCTGGAAACTGCTCCGCTTCGCCCCGTCGCCGGGCGTGTCGGGTTTTCGACGATTGTGCCAGAGCGGCGGCGAAAGTTAAAACAAACCGTTGAACCGCTGGCGTGGGAACGTGTCCGCGCTGCAGGGTCTTACCGTGAGGCGGGCCGCCTTGTCTTGTCCACCTTCTTTTCGGCTTTTTTCGGGAGAATCTGAAATGCATGGGCAGATGAAAACCTTTTGGGCGGGGCTGGCAGGATGTCTGCCCGCGCTGGCCTTTGCTGCGTCGGCCATCGATTTCGTGCCGATCCCGGCGGGCGAATTCATGATGGGCAACGCCCGCTTCGACGAGGCGGTGATGGAATTGCCCGACGGCGACGCGCAGCGCATCACCGACGAGCGGCCGGTGCACCGCGTGAGAATCGCGCGCGGTTTCGAGCTGTCGAAAACCGAGGTCACGCAGGGCCAGTGGCTGGACGTGATGCACACCCGGCCCGGCCCGGAAACGCACTGGACGCGTCCAGGCTGGCGCGACCTGCCGGTGGTCGGCGTGAGCTGGGACGATACGCAGGCGTTCGTCGCGGCGCTGAACAAGCGGGAGCGGGGGGCTCGCTATCGCCTGCCCACGGAGGCCGAATGGGAATATGCGGCGCGCGCCGGCAGTCCGGACAACCGTCCGTTTCCGGCGACGGAACTGTCCAAACATGCCTGGTACATTGCCAATTCGGGCGACGTGCCGCATCCTGTCGGACAGTTGCGCGCCAACGCCTGGGGGCTGTACGACATGCTCGGCAATGCCTGGGAATGGGTCGCCGACCGCTATGCGCCGGATTACTACACGACGCGCCCGGCGGCCGACCCGAAGGGGCCCGCCGCCGGGGACAAGCGCGTGCGGCGGGGTGGCTCCTACCATTGCCCGCCGTATTGGGTGCGGGTGAATTACCGGGCGGCGGACACGCCGGATACGCGCTACTCGGTGATCGGCTTTCGTGTGCTGCGCGAGAGGAAATGAGCCGGCACGCCGTCGGGCGACGGACGCGCGCCGGGGCAGGCGTCGCTTGCGGGCCGTTCAGGCGCCGGCCAGTTCCTCCGCCAGTCCGGCGTGCGCGATGCGCCCCGCGTGCACGTGCAGGCCCGCGGCCAGCCCGGCGTCATCGTCGAGCGCCGTGAGTCCGCGCCCGGCCAGCGCCAGCACGAACGGCAGGGTGGCGTGGGTGAGTGCTTCGGTTGCGCTGCGCGGCACCGCGCCCGGCATGTTGCTGACGCAATAGTGCACCACGCCTTCGGCGAGGTAAAAGGGGTCGCTGTGCGTGGTTGGGCGCGAGGTTTCGGCGATGCCGCCCTGGTCGATGGCCACGTCGACCAGCACCGCGCCGCGCGGCATGCGGCGCAGCAATTCGAGCGAAACCAGGCGCGGTGCGTGACGGCCGGGAATCTGCGCGGCGCCGATGACGAGGTCGGCGTCGGTCAGGCTGTCGGCGATCGCCTCTGGCGAGGAAAAGCGCGTCGCCACGCGGGCGCCGAACACGGTTTCGGCGTGCGCCAGCCTGCCGCCGTCGCGGTCGAGCAGCGTGACGCGCGTGCCGAGTCCGGTGGCGGTCCGGGCAGCGCCCAGGCCGACCACGCCGGCGCCGATCACCACCGTGTGCGCCGGCGCCACCCCCGGCAGGCCGCCGGCCAGCTTGCCGTTGCCGCCGTGTATCCGGTGCAGGCCCAATGCCCCCATCTGCGGCGCCAGCCGGCCGGCGATTTCGGACATGGGTGCGAGCAGGGGTAGCCGGCCTGCCGCGTCCTGCACGGTTTCGTAGGCGATCGCACAGACGCCGCGTGTCATGAGTTCGCGCGCAAGTCCGGGGGCGGCGGCCAGATGCAGATAGCAAAACAGCAACTGGTTCGAGCGCAGGTGCACGACCTCGTCCGGCTGCGGTTCCTTGACCTTCACGATCAGTTCCGCCGCCCAGACCTCCGCCGTTCCGGCGAGCTGCGCGCCAGCCATCCGGTAGGCGTCGTCGGGGTAGCCCGCCGCCGCTCCGGCACCGCTTTCCACGCGTACCGTGTGTCCCGCTTCGGTCAGGCGGCGCGCGCCTTCGGGGGTGAGCGCCACGCGGTATTCGTGGTTCTTGGTTTCTCGGGGAATGCCGATCAGCATGGCTACCTCGCTGGCGGGGGATGTGCGGCTGAGACCGTTCCGGCCGCGTGCGGTTCGATGAGATCGAAGCGGTAATAGGCGGGCGGCGCGCGGTCGAGGCGGAGTTCGCGCGTACCGGCGGCGATGCGCACGCGGCCGGCCAGACGATATGGCCCCATCATCGACGGAGCGCGAATCGCGTACAGACCGGGCGGCAGCAGGCGTGCCTCGATCACCAGCCCCGTTTCGTCCTGCCGTGCGCGCACACCGGCAAACGGGCGCGCGAGCGGCTCGCCGACGAAAAGCCCCTGGCCCGGCATGGCGACGCTTTTCCAGTAAGCCTCGATCAGGGTTTCGCCCTGCAGGTAGTGCGCCATGACGATGCCGGGCGCAGGGAACTTGGCCGGAAAGTTGCACGGCTCGATCACGGCGCCGTAGCTGCCGGTGGCGCCGGCTTCGAGCCACGTCAGGCTCGACATCTGGCTGCCGCCGAAGAGCACGCCACCGGCCGAGGTGAGGTGGTCGGCGACGGCGCCGGGCAGAAAGGTATTGCGCTCCAGTTTTGCGACCTGCGTTGCGCCGGTGAAATAGAACAGCACGTCGTGCCGGTTTTCGAGCGCGTCGGTGTTGACGATCTCGACCGGCAGCGACGGCGCGAACGCTTGGCGTATGGCCGGGTAGTGGGCAGCGCGCACGTTGCGGGCCCGGTCGCTCGTGCTGACGAGGTAGGCGCTGCCGGCCGGATTGCCGCCGTCGGCGGCGACGCCGCGGTCGATGAGCTTTTTCGCTTTGGCCACGCTGGCGGCGGCGAGACTCATCGTGGGGCGGATCCGGTAGACCTCCCAGGGCCGCGTCACGCTGCTGTTAAAATAGGCACTGGCCTGCGTCGGCTTGCAGCCGTCGGCGCAATACGCCGGGTCGAAACCGAAGGCGAAGGCGCTGGTGATCGACATGCAGTCGACGCGCCACGGCTGTGCCCAGGTCAGCGCGTAGGCCTGCACGGCTTCCGGGGTTTCGCGGTCGACCTTGCGCTTGAGCGGGTCGAATTCATCGCGCGAGAGCACGGCGCGCCCCGGCTTGAAGCGTATGCGGATCAGGTTGGCGTCGGGGATGCCGCGTTTTTGCTGGTAATAGGCGGCAAGCGCCACGCTGTCCGGGTCGTCTTCGTTGACGATGACGCCGAGCTGGCTGG
>CAZOVQ010000135.1:0-5150 GCA_964583195.1 uncultured Thiobacillus sp. | reverse complement strand
GTTTCGATTCGGGTTTGGGTTCCGGCCGGGGGGCAGCGGCTTCCACCCGGGGGGCGGCCGGGCTGACCGGCGTGGGTTCGACGACGGGCGCGGGTTCGGGCTGCCCCCCGGGCTCGACGGGAGACGTGTCGGTATCGGGGACTGCCGCCATTTTGACGGCCAGCGAACTGTTCGGCGGCGGTTCGTCCTCCAGCAACAGCGGCAGCACGCTCACCGCCACCAGCATCAGCGCGACCGCGCCGATCAGGCGGCGCCGGGCGCGGCGCTTGAGGTCATTCTCGTTGCTGGGTGGCGGCATGGTCGAGGACTGCGGCGACGGTGGCGAACGAACCGAAGGCCAGGATTCTATCACCTTCGCGCGCGGTGCTTCGCGCGGCGACGAGCGCCGCGACGGGCGTCGTGCCGATCGTCACCGCCGCCGGCAGACGCGCCCGTATCGTGCCGGCAAGACTCGCCGCATCGCGCGCGCGCGGCGAATCCGGCGTGCAGGTCCACCATGCATCGATCACGTGTCGCAAGGCATCGATGACTCCTGCCGCATCCTTGTCGGCCAGCATGCCCACCACCGCCAGCGTGCGCCCGGACACGCGCCGAGCTGCCAGGATTTCCGCCAGCGCCTGCGCGGCCTCGGGGTTGTGCGCCACATCGACGATGACATCCGGGCCGCTCGCGATGCGTTGGAAACGTCCCGTCAGGCGCGCCCCGGCCAGGCCGGCGCGAATCGACGCTCCGGCCACCGGCAGTCGCGGCGCGAGGGCTTCCAGCGCCGCCAGCGCGGCCGCCGCGTTGCGCAGCTGGCAAACACCGGGCAAGGCCGGCAGTGGCAGTTCGTGCCAGGATGAGCGCCGCCCCCGCCAGGTCCAGTCCGATGCGCCGCAGGTGTGCGAAAAATCACGCCCCCAGCACAGCAAGTCGGCACCGATGCCAGCCGCGTACCCGACGAGGCTGTCCGGCGGCGCCGGGTCGGCGCAGATCGCCGGACGGTTTGCGCGATATATGCCGGCTTTCTCGAAGCCGATGGCCTCGCGCGTGGTGCCGAGATAATCCTGATGGTCGAGGCCAACGCTGGTGACGAGCGCGGCGTCGGCCTCCCAGATGTTCACCGCGTCGAGCCGGCCGCCCAATCCCACTTCGAGTATCGCGACTTCCACCCGCGCCTCGATGAAAATCTGCATCGCAGCCAGCGTGCCGAATTCGAAATAGGTCAGCGAAGTTGTGCCACGCCCGGCCTCCACCGCCTCGAACGCGGCGACCAGCGCCGCATCGTCCGCCTCGATGCCGTCCACGCGCACACGCTCGTTATAGCGCAGCAGATGCGGCGAAGTGTAAAGGCCGGTGCGATATCCCGCGGCGATCAGGATAGATTCGAGATAGGCGCAGGTGGAACCCTTGCCGTTGGTGCCGCCCACCAGCAGCAGCGGAAACGCGGGTTGCAGGCCCATGGCGTCGCGAACGCGCGCAACACGCTGCAGGCCCAGTTCAATGGCCGATGGATGGGCCCGTTCCAGGCGGGCCAGCCAGTCCGGCAGCGTCAATCCTGAATCCGGCAAAAAGCAGACTCACGCCAATGCATCAGGGGGAGCGGCGTGGCATGTTCATGGTCAGATGCGGTCATCCGGGTTCCCTTGTGCGGCGATTTCAGGCCGCCAGCGCGGCGCGTCTCAGCAGCATGGCAATGATCGACGCCAGTTCGTCGCGCATCCGGCGGCGATCGACGATGCGATCGACGGCGCCCTTTTCGAGCAGGAATTCGGCACGCTGGAAGCCTTCCGGCAGCGTCTCGCGTACCGTTTGCTCGATCACGCGCGGGCCGGCAAAGCCGATCAGGGCGTTGGGCTCGGCGACGACGAGATCGCCCAGCATGGCGAAACTCGCCGACACACCGCCCATGGTGGGATCGGTCAGCACCGAAATGAAGGGCAAACGATGCCGCGCCAATTGCGTCAGTGCGGCCGAGGTTTTCGCCATCTGCATCAGCGAAAAGAGTCCCTCCTGCATGCGCGCGCCGCCACTGGCGGAAAAGCAGACGAAGGCGGAGTTCGATTCGATCGCGGCTTCCACGCCGAGAACGAAACGCTCGCCGACGACCGAGCCCATCGAACCCCCCATGAACTTGAATTCGAACGCCGCGGCCACCACCGGCATCGCCTTGACGCTGCCGCCGATCACTACCAGCGCATCGGTCTCGCTGGTGCTGGTCTGGGCTTCTTTCAGCCGGTCGGTGTATTTCTTGCTGTCCTTGAATTTAAGCGGGTCGTGTGGCGTCACTCCGGAGCCGATTTCGTGCTGGCCGTCGGCGTCGAGCAGCATCGCCAGCCGCGCACGCGCGCCGACGCGATGATGGTGGCCGCACTTGGGGCAGACTTCGAAATTGCTTTCGAGGTCGGCGCGGTAGAGCACTTCGTTGCACGCCGGGCACTTCGACCACAAGCCCTCGGGCATCGATTTTTTCGCCGTCTGCACGCGCCGCTTGATTTTCGGCGGCAGGATTTTCTGGAACCAGCTCATTTAACACGTCCTGACTTTATCCCCCTCTCCTTTGAGGGGAGAGGGCGGGGTGAGGGTGAAGCGCACCCTCAACGCACCTTCATTTTCCTGCCGCGTCGACCCCGCGGCGCAAATCCTGCACCAGCGCCTTCACCCGGCCGAGCACCTCGCCTTCCGGCGCGGTTTCGATTTCATTCACGATACGGCTGCCCACCACCACGGCGTCGGCAATGCGCGCCACGGCTTCCGCCGTCGCCGCGTCGCGGATGCCAAAACCCACGCCCACCGGCAGCGCGCAATGCGCACGCACCATCGCCAGCTTGTTCGCCACTTCGGTCGCATCCAGATTCGCCGAGCCGGTGACGCCCTTGAGCGACACGTAATAGATGAAGCCGCCAGCGGCGGCAGCCACCTGCGCCACCCGCGCCTCGGGCGTCGTCGGCGACAGCAGGAAAATGGGATCGAGCCCGGCCGCCTTGAATACGTCGGCCACCCCGCCCGCCTCTTCCGGCGGAATGTCCACCGTCAGCACGCCGTTCACACCGGCCGCCTTTGCAGCCTCGGCAAACGCCGCGTAGCCCATGCGCTCCACCGGATTGGCGTAGCCCATCAACACCACCGGCGTGGTGGTGTTGACCTTACGGAATTCCGCCGTCATCGCCAGCACGTCCTTCAGGCCCACCTTGTTGGCCAGCGCGCGCTCGGACGCGCGCTGGATCACCGGGCCATCGGCCATCGGGTCGGAAAACGGCACCCCCAGCTCGATGATGTCCGCGCCCGCCTCCACCAGCGCGTGCATCAGCGGCACGGTCATGCCGCGGCCCGGGTCGCCCGCGGTGATGAAGGGAATCAGGGCTTTCTTGTTGTGCGCTTTCAGCGCGGCGAAGGTTTGGCCGATGCGGCTCATGGTGTACTCAACCTACAGTCAGTCTTCTTCAAAATAATCCGTGTCCAGCCGCTTCACCGTATAAACCTCCTTGGTGGAAACACCCAGATCGTAGTCCATCATCAACTCGGCCAGCATTGCACCATCAATCAGCACGACTTTGTGGTTGACCTGATTCGCATAACTATGTGCTTCTTTGGTGAATCCGGAGCTTGTAATGAATACGCCTTTACTGGCTTTGTTCCCCGCCAGCGCGCCGACGAATTTCTGGATTTCCGGGCGACCCACATCAGCCTCCCAGCGCTTGGCTTGAATGTAGATCACATCCAGTCCGAGCCTATCTTCATTGATGATGCCATCGATGCCGCCATCGCCGCTTTTGCCAACCACCTGCCCTGCGTCTTCCTGCGTACCGCCGTAGCCCATTTTCAGCAACAGCTCGACTACCAACTCTTCAAAACGCGACGGGCTGACGGTTTTGATTCGTTCCAGCAATTCGACAGCCAAGGCTTCGCGTAGTTGTTTGTAGCCACCTGCGATGAGTTCGTCGGGGGTTTCCGAATTCGCAGTAGCCGACTCGACAAGCTTGCTTTCATCTCTGGGCTTGCCCGCATTGAAAACCACAAACTCGGGAAAACGCTTCAGATACCTGACATTCAAATTCGCGGGTGCCTCATCCAGAACCTGCAAGCCACGAGAGGTGATTCTGAAAACGCCGCGCCGTAAATTCTCCAGCAAACCCGCCTGTTTGAGATAGCTTTTTGCCCATCCCACACGATTATCGAACATCCCCTGCTTACCGCTGGCAAGCTTGATTGAAAGCTCCGATTCAGTCAGCCCGAACTGCTTGGCCAGCAATGGCAGCACTTCCTGCTTGGTATGTTCCTTGCCATCGGCGCAGGCTTTCAGCAGCGGCAAGAAAACGCTTTGAAAATCGGGGATGGCCATGCTTATAGCGCAACCTCAATCAGCTGCGCCACAGTATTGACGCCCTTACGCATACATCAGTCGCCCACGCGGCTCGGGAATGGAATCGCCAAACTCACGCGCGGTATCCAGCCAGAGCCGCATGGCTTCCTTGATGCTCGCCAACGCGTCTTCCTGTGTATCGCCATGCGCCATGCAGCCGGGTAATTCGGGCACCTCGGCAATAAATGCCTCGTCTTCCCTGCTCCAGTACATGATGATTTCGTAGCGTTCCATCTTCTACTCCTCAAGACCCAGCCGGTTTTTGCGGATGACTTCACGAACCTGCTTTACCTGATAGGGCTTGGCTTTTGCGCCCTGCCTTTGCAAGTTGATTTTTTCAGAAACGCCCGTCTTCCTGAACATGTGGTGACTCCCACGAATGCGGATTTCAAATCCCAAGTGCTGCAACAAATGTAGCAAGTCATCAAAGGCAATATTTGCATCTGACAAGCCGTGCAGTACCTAAAGAATCAGCTTGTCGTACTTTCCCATGTTTACAGCGACATCCCCGACAGCTTCGCCACGGTATTGATGTCCTTGTCGCCGCGCCCGGAGAGATTGACCAGGATGATCTGGTCGCGCTTCAGGGTGGGCGCGAGTTTCTTTGCCTGCGCGACGGCGTGGCTGGACTCGAGCGCGGGGATGATGCCTTCGAACTTGCACAGGTCGTGAAAGGCGGCCATGGCCTCGTCGTCGTTGATGGCGACGTATTCGGCACGGCCGGCGTCCTTGAGCCAAGAATGCTCTGGGCCAACGCCGGGGTAATCGAGGCCGGCGGACACCGAGTGGGTTTCGATGATCTGGCCGT
>CAZOVQ010000134.1:0-5158 GCA_964583195.1 uncultured Thiobacillus sp. | reverse complement strand
CGCCATGTTGCCGCCCATGCGGCCCAGGCCCACCATACCGAATTCCATGTCTGCCCTCCCTTACGGATACAAAAAAATGCGCGGCGCGCGTCTGCGAGGATGCGCGCTGTGCGTTGCCGGATGATTGCGGTTTGGTCGCGCCAGCGTGCCGCGCATTGCAGGCTCAGGCCAACAGTCCCGGAAAAAGTTTTCCGAGCCCGTCCGCGATCATCTCGACCGAGATCGCGGCGATGATGAGCCCCATCAGGCGGGTGACGACGTGGATGCCGGTTTGTCCCAGGCGGCGGGCGATCGCCGGCGCGGCGTAGAAAGCCAGCCAGACCGAGAACGCCACGAGGGCGACGGGAATCAGCAAGACGGCCTGATGCAGGGGCTCGCCGCGCGCCGCGCCCGCGGCGACGATCATGTGGGTGATCGCGCCCGGCCCGGCCAGTAGTGGCACCCCCAGCGGCACCACGCCCACCGCGTCCTTTGCTTCGGCTTCGGCGGCTTCTTCGCGCGTCTGTCGCTGCGGACTCACATGGGCCTGCACCATCGACAGGGCCAGCAGCAACAGCAGCAGACCGCCGGCGACCGAGAACGCCGCCAGCCGGATGGCGAAGAAGTCGAGCATGATCTGCCCCGCAAAGGTGAACAGCGTCAGCACGCCGAACACGGTAAGCGCGGCCAGGCGCGCGGCGGTCCGGCTCTGCGCCAGGGTGTAGCCGCTGGTCGCGAGAAGAAAGAGGGGAATCACCCCGATCGGGTCGACAATGGCGAAGAGCGCGAACGCCGATTGGGCGAGTGCGAGGAAATCCATGGCTGCATGATACGCCCCGCACCCGGCCCGGGCGCGTGCTACCCTCGCCGGGATGAAGTCCTTCGCCGCCCGCATCGTCGCCTGGCAAGGCCGCTGCGGCCGCCATCATCTGCCCTGGCAGGGCAGCCGCGACCCGTATCGCGTCTGGTTGTCCGAGATCATGTTGCAGCAGACGCAGGTTGCAACGGTCATCCCCTATTTCGAGCGGTTCGTCACGCGCTTCACCGATGTGGCAGCGCTGGCCGCCGCACCCGAGGACGAGGTGCTCGCGCTCTGGAGCGGACTCGGCTACTACAGCCGGGCACGCAATCTGCACGCCGCGGCGCGGCACATCGTGAACGCGCACGCGGGCCGTTTCCCGGACAGCGCCGAAGCCCTCGCCACGCTGCCAGGCGTCGGCCGTTCGACCGCCGCCGCCATTGCCGCGCTCGCTTTCGGCCGTCGTTGCGCGATTCTCGACGGCAATGTGAAGCGCGTGCTGGCGCGCCACGCCGCCGTCGATGGCTGGCCGGGCGAGCACCGGGTCGAGACAGCGCTGTGGGCGCTGGCACAAGCGCGATTGCCGCACCGCGACATCGAGGCCTATACGCAGGGCATGATGGATCTCGGCGCGCAGCTGTGCACCCGTGCACGTCCCGATTGCGCGGCCTGCCCGGTGCGCGCCGACTGCGCGGCGCGCGCGCAGAATCGCGCCGGAGAACTGCCCGCACCGCGTCCGACAAAAATGTTGCCGGAACGCCGCGTGCAGATGCTGCTGCTCTTCGACCGCGGGGAATTGCTGCTGGAAAAGCGCCCGCCGCGCGGCGTCTGGGGGGGGCTGTGGAGCCTGCCGGAGCTTGCGCCGGAGGCGGATTGCCGGCAACACTGTCGGGTGCGCTACGGCCTCGATATCCGCACACAGCAGTCACTTCCGGTCGTCTCCCACGGTTTCACCCATTTCCGCCTGCGCATCGAGCCGGTGCGCGCCGACCTCGCCCCGCGCACATCCACCCGGCCCGGCCACGTCTGGCTGCCGCCCGCCGACGCGCTGCGCGCTGCCCTGCCCGCACCGGTGCGACGGCTGCTGGCGTCGCTGCCCGACTGAAAGCGCCGCGCCGGACTGGACGACGCAGGCTGCGGTGCTATAAACAGGGTATTCCCGATCCGGGAGCCCTCATGTTCTCCTCCCCCGTTCATGCCAGCCAGGCGGTTTTCGATGACGACGGTTTTCTGCTCGACCCCGATGCGTGGAGCGAGGGGCTGGCCGAGCGCATCGCGCAGATCGACGGTCTGGGCACGCTGAGCGAGTTGCAACTGGGCCTGATCCACGCCCTGCGCCGCGAGTTCGCGCGGCACGGCACCGTCACCGCCTTGTCGCACGTCTGCCATCTCACCGGCCAGAGCGCGGACTGCATGCAGCATCTGTTTCCCAACCCGCGCGCGGCCTGGCGCGTGGCGGGCCTGCCCAATCCCGGCGAGGAAGCAAAAGCCTATCTGTAACGTGCGCATGCGAGAATGGCGGCATGAACCCTTCCGCCGAACCGCCCGTCTGCCTTCTGCACGAACCCTTCGTCGGCGCCTTCGGCCTGCCTGCCGATGTTCCCTTCGTCAGCATCAAGGGCGATCCCGGCCTGCGCGAAACCGTGCCGCTGCGCCCGCGCCAGCCTTCGCGCATCGACCCCATCGCCGGCGAAGTGCTGGACCTGTGCGCCGCGCTCTTGCGCGACACCGGCGTGTACGCGATCTACGTCGGCTTCAACAGCGCGGAAGTGCGCACCGAATCGATCTTCAATCCCTTCGCCTACGAAGTACACGACGCGGAAGACCTGGTGAAGCCCGGCTACGTCGCCCGCCACTTCGTCGCCGTGCCTTACGACGAGAAAATGCGCACCATCGCCTGGGTGCGCGCCATGATCCAGACCGGCCCGCTGCGCAGCTATCTGCCCCCGCACTGGCAAACGCTCATGGACGATGAACGCACCGGGTGGCAGCCGCTCGCGCCGGAAAACATCGACGCGATCGTGCAGAGTTTCAACACCCTGCGCGCCATCGAAGGCTACTATCTGCGCAACGCCGCGATTTCGCTGTCGGAAGGCATCGTGCGCGCCTCGTACAACTGCGACGGAACCTACTTCGTGCGCGCAGACCATTTCCCCGAGTTCGTGCGCATCAACACGCCATGAAACACGCTCAGAGCTTCGCCAGTTCTTCGCGTGCAGCCTCGCCATCGGCCGTGGCGCCGGCGGCGTCGTAGGTACGCGCGGCCAGCGCCAGCCAGCGCCCGGCTTCGGCCCAGTCACGACGGTCGCGCGCGAGCCAGCCACGGTAGCGCGCCGCTACCGCCTGCCAGTAGACATCGCCCGCCCGGTCGACGAAGCCCGCACCCTCGTCGAGCAGGGCTTCTGCCGCGTCGTACCGGCCAAGCTGTCGATACAGGTTGCCCAAGTTCATCAGGTGTTTGCCCAGATGATGGAAATGGCCGTGCGCGCGATTTTCCGTGATGGCCTCCTGCAACCAGCGCTCGGCTTCGGCCGGATTGCCCGCGGCCTGGAAGATGAGGCCGACGTTGTTGAGGCTGGCCGAACGTTCGGAAAGATCGGGGTTCAGCGGAATCGATTCGCGGTACAGCGCAAGCGCAGCCGGCGTGTCGCCCCGCGTGTAGACCAGCCCGGCCAGGTTGTGCAGTGCGGTCGCCAGGTTCTGCCGGTTGCTTTCG
Organism: uncultured Thiobacillus sp.; assembly: GCA_964583195.1. GTDB lineage: Bacteria > Pseudomonadota > Gammaproteobacteria > Burkholderiales > Thiobacillaceae > Thiobacillus. The sequence goes on along the minus strand of CAZOVQ010000134.1, from coordinate 1,664 downwards.
CGCCGCGCCCAGGCGAGCGCGGCCTGGCCATACTGCCAAGCTTCCGGGTCGCGTCCCAGCTTGCGCAATGTCACGGTGAGCCAGTTGTATGCGTAAGTGCGCGCCTCGCCTTGCGGATGCCTTGCCTCCAGCGCGTTCAAGTGTCCCAGCGCCTCGCCGAAATGGCCGGTTTCGTAGGCGGCGCGGGCCGCGCACATGCGCGCGGCGAAGTCATCCGGCGCAGTTTGCAGCGCGACCCCGGCGAGCTGCGCGGCGGCCGGATAATCGAAGCGGGTCAGCGCGTCGTGACAGGCATCGGCCCGCGCCGCGGCTGCCACCATGAGCAGGAGCCCGCCTTCAATCCAGCGGCGTATCGACATAGGCGCGGCCTCCCGGGCAACCCGAATTGAAATGTGCGGCGCCGATGCGCGCGTAAGCCAGCGGCCGTCCGGGTGTGCCGGTCGCGGGGTTGCGTTCGAAGCCTGCGCGCACCTCGCGCAGCATGGGCCGTCGTTTGGTGCGATCCGGCGTGCGCGGCGTGACGCAGTCGAAGATGACAGCATCGACGAGCGCCGGATCGTTCCGACGCAGCGCGGCGCGCAGGGTGTCGAGGCCGACCTCGCGTCCCGCGTGGCGGGCAAGCTCCGGCCCGAGCGCGCGGTTGAGCCTTTCGGCCAGAGCGGCCGAAGCATCGAAGTAGGCGTCCTCACGCATGCCCGAACAACTGCCGTGCTTGGCCCACTGGTGTCGATCGAGGCAGTCCGCGACGCCCGGCATCACGCGCCCGAGCCGCGCCCGCGTGCGTCCGGACAGGCTGACGGCAGGCAGGCGGCAGAACCCGCCAGCGGAACGCTGCCCGCAATACGCTGGATGCCGGCGGTCGAAACGGTTCGGCCAGAGGCCATGCAGGCTCAGCGGCGCCGCCTCGAAGCGCGCAGCCGACAGGGCGCGGCACTGGGCAAAGCCGCGCTTGCGCGCCGGCTCGTCTTCGCAGAAGGCCGGCGCGACCGACAGCGCGAGCAGGTAGTAATCGAAGCGCGCCGGCGCCGGGACGGCCGCCACGGGCCACAGCGCCAGCAGCAGAAACAGTCTTGTCCACATGGTTCCTCCACGCCGGCATCCTGCCACAAAGCCGGCCGCAGCCGGAATCCGGTAAAATCCGCGCACCCCCACTTTTCCCGAAGAGCTTTCCACCATGTCCATGGCCGACCGCGACGGCGTCATCTGGTACGACGGCAAACTCGTCCCCTGGCGCGACGCCACCACCCACGTCCTCACCCACACCCTGCACTACGGCATGGGCGTCTTCGAGGGCGTGCGCGCCTACAGGGCCGAACAGGGCACCGCGATCTTCCGCCTGCCCGAGCACACGGATCGCCTGTTCCGTTCCGCGCACATCCTCGGCATGAAAATGCCTTACGACCGCGCCACGATTTCCGAAGCGCAGCGCAGGGTCGTGCGCGAGAACAAGCTCGAATCCGGCTACCTGCGCCCGATGGCCTTCTTCGGCGCGGAAGCGATGGGCATTTCGGCCAAGAACCTCTCGGTGCACGTCATCGTCGCGGCCTGGCCGTGGGGCGCGTACATGGGCGATGACGCCATCCAGAACGGTATCCGCGTGAAGACCAGTTCGTTCTCGCGCCATCACGTGAACATCACCATGTGCAAGGCCAAAGCCAACGGCA
>CAZOVQ010000133.1:0-5193 GCA_964583195.1 uncultured Thiobacillus sp. | reverse complement strand
GGCGCAGCAGGGCCTCGGCCGCGCCGGGCGATTGCCGCAGAAAATGGTTGAGGCCTTTCTCGGCGAGCGCGGTATTGAGTAGCCCCGGCGAGATCAAACCTTGAAGCCCTTGTGCAGGGCCACCACGCCGGCAGTCAGGTTGTGATAGCGCACCTTGGCGAATCCGGCGGTTTCCATCATGGCCTTGAGTTCGTCCTGCCCCGGATGCATGCGGATCGATTCGGCCAGGTACTGGTAGCTGCTGGCGTCGTTGGCCACCAGCTTGCCCATGAACGGCAGCATCTTGAAGGAATACAGGTCGTAGGCTGGTTCCAGCGGTTTCCACACCTTGGAAAATTCGAGCACCAGGAGCCGCCCGCCCGGTTTCAGCACGCGGTGCATCTCGGAAAGCGCGACGTCCTTGTGCGTCATGTTGCGCAGGCCGAAGGCCACGCAGACGGCGTCGAAATGCCGGTCAGGGAAGGGCAGCTTTTCGCCGTCGCACTGCACGGTGGGGGGCGTTCTGCCTTCGTTCAACATGCGGTCGCGGCCTTCGGACAGCATGGAATAGTTGATGTCGGTGAGCACCACGGTGCCGGTGTCACCCACTTCCTTCAGGAACAGCCGGGTCAGATCGGCGGTGCCGCCGGCTACGTCGAGCACCTTCATGCCGGGGCGCAAACCGGCCTGGGCGACGGTAAAGCGCTTCCACAGCCGATGCAGGCCGGCCGACATCAGATCGTTCATGAGGTCGTATCGGGCAGCGACGGAGTGAAAAACCTCGGCCACCCTGACGGCTTTTTCGGATTCGGCGACCTGCTGGTAGCCGAAATGGGTCGTTTTATCCATGGCAGACGGGTGTGAACGGGCTGTCGGGATTCTACCAGCGCGCGCCGGAACAGCGGGCCCGGCGGGCAGCCGCCGTGTCACGAATTATTCACATTGCTGTCATAGTATGGGCACCGGTCAAACTCGTTTGGAATCGCCATGGCTGCCAACATTTTGCTGGTCGAAGACGAACCCGGCATACAGGAACTGCTGAAATTCAATCTGGCGCAGGCCGGCCATTCGGTCACCGCCGCCGGCGACGCCGAGCACGCGCTCAAATTCCTCAAGAACGCATTGCCAGACGTGATCCTGCTCGACTGGATGCTGCCCGGCATGTCCGGCATCGACCTGTGCAAACGCCTGCGCGCCGACGAGCGCTACCAGCCGATTCCCATCATCATGCTCACCGCGCGAGGCGAAGAGCGCGACAAGGTGCTGGGCCTGGACACGGGGGCCGATGATTACATCACCAAGCCGTTTTCCCCGCGTGAACTGGTGTCGCGCATCAAGGCCGTGCTGCGCCGCCGGGCACCACAGATGACCGACGAGCCGGTGGATATCCGCGGCCTGCGGCTCGATCCGTCCAGCCATCGCGTGGTCGGCCACGGTAAGCCACTGGACCTCGGCCCCACTGAATTCCGCCTGCTGCATTTCTTCATGACGCATTCCGAGCGCGTCTATTCGCGCACCCAGTTGCTCGACCAGGTGTGGGGCGACGACGTGTTCGTCGAAGAGCGCACGGTAGACGTCCACATCCGCCGCCTGCGCCTGGCGCTGGAGCCATCCGGCCATGCCGAACTGATCCAGACCGTGCGCGGCGCGGGTTATCGCTTTTCCGCCGAAGCGGGCTGACAATCCTAAAAACTACAGTTGACCGCTTCTCACCCTGGTACATGGCGCATGGATACTGAGTTTCCAGCCTTCGAGCACGCGCACCTGTGGGTGACACCGCTACGCACCCGCTGGCACGCCTGCTCGTGCGCCTGCCTTTGCACCCGCAAGGGGCAGGCCGGATTCGTAAAGCCGCTGAAGCGGCAACGACTCCGCTTTCGCGACGCCAGCGGGCCCCGGCATGCGGCGTCGTTGCTTCGCCCTAAAGGACTCCGATCCACTATGGGCTAAAGCCCATGTGGAATCGTATGCGGCAGCCACCCGATCAGACGCACCATCGGATGCGTCCAACTGCGGTTTCTAGGATAATGCCGCCAGTTTTCCAACGGGCGGACAAGGCGATGGGATTCTGGTGGCGTCCACTGAGCGTGCTGGCGAGCGTACTGTTCGTTGCGCTGATTTTTTGGGCTTCTTCCGGGCCGGTGGCCGCGCTGGGGTTTCTCGCCGGCACCCAGGCCTTCGTCATGCTGCGCCGTCTGTGGCAGGAATTCCGCCTGGCGCGCTGGCTGGAAGCCCCCGACGAAGTCGAACCGCCCGACGCCACCGGCACCTGGGGCGATATCTTCTACCGTCTGCAGAAACTCCAACGCCGGCAGAAAGCCAGCACGAGCGAGCTGACCAACGCGCTCGAACAGTTCGAACACGCCGCCCAGGCCGTGCCCGACGGCATGGTCATCCTGGCCGGCAACGAACAGATCGAGTGGTGCAATCCCGCCTCGCGCCGCTACATGGGACTCGACTGCGAGCGCGACCGCGGCCAGTTCATCCGTTATCTCATGCGGCAGGCCCACTTCCTCGAATTTCTCGACGCCGCCGATTATTCGCGGCGGCTGGTATGCAAGTCTCCGGTGAACCGCGATCTCACCCTGTCGCTGCAACTCGTGCCCTTCGGCGAGGGCAAGAAACTCCTGGTGGCGCGCGACATCACCGAACTCGAACGCGTCGATGCGATGCGGCGCGACTTCATCGCCAACGTCTCACACGAACTGCGCACGCCGCTCACCGTCGTCGGCGGCTTCGTAGAAACCCTGGCCGACGCGACCGAACTGCCGGCCGGCGAATCGAAACGCTATTTCGAGCTGATGCTCGACCACACCCGGCGCATGCAGCGCCTGCTCGACGATCTTTTGACCCTGTCGCGCCTGGAAAGCGAAGAACACGCGCTCAAGGACGAGGATGTCAACATGAGCGACATGGCGCACGCGCTCGTCGCAGAAGCCGAGTCGCTCTCGCGGGGCCGCCATCAGATCCATCTGAACCTGGCCGATGCCACCGGGCTGAAAGGCAACCTGCAGGAAATCCGCAGCGCACTCGGCAACCTCGTATCCAACGCCGTGCGCTACACGCCGGAAGGTGGGGAGATCGCACTGTCCTGGCGCGTGCAGGGCGGCGAAGGCGTCTTCGCCGTCACCGACACCGGCGAAGGCATTGCCACCGAACACATCCCGCGCCTGACCGAGCGTTTCTACCGCGTCGACCGTTCGCGTTCACGCGAAACCGGCGGCACCGGGCTGGGGCTCGCCATCGTCAAGCATGTGCTCACGCGCCACGGGGCGCGGCTCGACGTGCAGTCCGTGCCGGGAAAAGGCAGTACCTTTGCCGCCGTGTTCCCCGCTGCACGGGTGCTGATGCCGGCAGATGCCGGCGCGCAGGTCATCCCCTTTCCCGAGCGCGGACAGGCGGTGGCTTGAGCCGGGTGGCTGGACGGAAAAAATTTACAGGGAGGAAGGGGAGGTAAGGGAGGTTTCTGGTTTTCCCTTCCTCCCTTACCTCCCTGTAAACCCACTGCAAGCGGCTACGACGCCGACAGCAAACCCTCTATCGCCTTCGCCAGCCGTGTGTCCAGATCGGCCGGCGCGACGCGCGTTGATTCGCGCACTCGCGCGTCCCAGATCGGATTGGGAAAGTGGGGGTCGTTTTCAAAGCGCGGAATCACGTGCCAGTGCAGATGCGGCACCACGTTGCCGAGCGAAGCGAGATTGATCTTGTCGGGCTGTACCACATCGCGCAGCGCCTGCTCCACCTTCATCACCGTCATCATCAGGCGCGAGCGCTCCTGCGGCGCGAGATCGGTCATCTCCGCCACATGGCGATTGAGGATCACGCGGCAGAAGCCGGGGTAGTCCGGCGTGTCGGTGACCCGCACCACGCGGCAGAAATCGTCCTGCCAGAGGAGGTCGCCGCTGGGGGTGTCGCACAGGGGGCAGGTCATGTCGGATTCCGGAAACGAAACGCCCCGCATTTTGCGGGGCGTTCGAGGGGGTGGCAAGCGCTCAGGCGCGTCGCCGGGCCGCCCGCCAGCCGACCAGCCCCAGCCCGGCCAGTAGCATCAGCCACTCGCTGGGTTCCGGTACGGCGGTGACGTTGTAGGCCGCGCCGGAGGCGGAAGAAAAGCTGGCCCCTGCCGGCAGCACGATGCCGACGAGGTGCGCGCTGTTGGCGAAGTCGAGGGTGGTGGGGCCGGTGCCGTCTTTGGATGTGGGCGTGCAATCGCCAATGGCAAAGGTACAGAATGCATCTAAGCCGTCATACATCTCCGTACCCAGCGCGCCAATCAGATAGAACGCCTCCCCGTAGGTGAATTCGAGCGTCCCCGTCAGGGTTACATTCACGGCCTGATTGGCACCCGGGGTGAGGATCAAATCGGTAACTACAGGAGCAAACAGCTCGCCACCAAGTAATTTGGACGGATCTTCGATCGAAGGGATGCCAGGTAGCACGTGTGGCTCGGAGGGAAAGAGAATCTCCGTGTCGTTATAGGGGGAAACGCCAACGACATAGCTCGTGATCGTGGCGACCTGGGGCGTATCGCCGAAGCCTACTGGCGCATCCAATGCCCAGGGATGGGTGGGCAATGTTGTTGTGTCAATGATATTCAGCGAGTCGACGAGTTGCGTTGGATGCAGCGTGCTGGCAAACAATCCATAAACCGCCCCGCCAGTAAAGGCACCTGCGTCGACTACGCCATTCAGCTGTACCGAGAACTGTACGGTTCCCGTACCCGTGCCGCCTGTAATGGCGACCTGGTCGTACCAGCCCGAAAAGCTGGCCACACTGAACCCCCCGCTGGGGAAGGTGGCTACGCTGGTGTAAGCATGGTTGCTGCCCTGCGTAGTACGCGCTGTGGCGGCGTAGCCCGTGCCGCTGATTTGCGCGGTGGCGTTGGATACGGTGGTGATGTCGGTTTGCGGGACGAAGCTCGGGGTCGTACTGAAAAAGTTATCGCCGAGAGTCGAAGCTGCCGAGTAGGTTTGATGGGTTGGCAACGGGGCAACCGGCATCGTGAGCTGCCCATAAACATCGACATTACCCGTGGCCGCCCACACGGCATTGGATGCCACCAGCGCGGTGGCGAGCAGGGTCAGGCGCGAAATCGTTTTCATGGTTTCCTCCTTCGAAAGACCGGTTATGGTTGTTTTACTGGGGGCTCCGCTGCCCGCAGGCTAACAGAAACGCGAGAGGCGGCGCAACGCCGCCCGTCGCCTACAGCAACAC
>CAZOVQ010000132.1:0-5352 GCA_964583195.1 uncultured Thiobacillus sp. | reverse complement strand
GTATTGCGGGTAGAGATCGTCGCGGAAAGTCTTGCCCTTCGCGTCGAACACGCAGGCGATATAATCCGACGGGTATTCGCGGCGCAGTTTGCGCAGCATGGACAGCACGCCGCGCAAGGCATTGGTGGGTTCGCCCTTTGATGTACGCAGGTCGGGCAGCGCATGAAATGCGCGGTACAGATACGACGAGCCGTCGACCAGCAGCAGGCGTTTTCCGGTCGGATTGTTTTTGGAATCGTTCACGAGGCGATTGAAAAATGCACTTGAATAAATTACCGGAAAGCGCCGATCCGACGCGCGCCGCCGAGATCAACTACTCGGCGCGCGAGTCGTGGCGGATGCTGGGGATTATGGCAGAGTTCGTCGAGGCGACCGAACGCCTGGCGAGCATCCGCCCGGCGGTGTCGATCTTCGGCAGCGCGCGAACCCCGGCCGATCACGCGTATTACATGCTCACCGAAGACATCGCGCGACGCTTGTCGGATGCCGGCTTCTCGGTCATTTCCGGCGGCGGCCCGGGCATCATGGAAGCGGCCAACAAGGGCGCGTTCTTCGGCAAGTCGCCGAGCGTGGGGCTCAACATCCAGCTGCCGCACGAGCAAACCGGCAATTCGTATCAGGACATTAGCCAGACCTTCCAGCATTTTTTTGCACGCAAGGTGATGTTCGTGAAATTCGCCGCAGCCTATGTGGTGATGCCCGGCGGCTTCGGCACGCTGGATGAGCTGACCGAGGCGCTGACGCTGGTGCAAACCGGCAAGATTCCGCGTATTCCCATCATTCTTGTCGGCTCAAAATTCTGGGCCGGGTTTGTGGATTGGGTGAAAACCAGATTGGTCGACGAGGGCATGATTTCGCCCGAAGACATTGATCTCATGCGCATCATCGACGAGCCGGCCGAAGTGGTCGATGCCATCTTCAGCCACTATGAAAAGCGCGGGTTCATGCCCTCACTCGCCGAGCGCGAAATCCAGCTCAATCTGTAACGTACCGCCTGCACTACACTGACAAGAAAACTCTGGAGCCCGCCATGCGCATTCCTGTCCTGTTGTCGCTGTTTCTGTTTTCCGGTCTGGCGCTCGCTGTTGCGCCGTCGGACCGTCCGCCCGAACTGAAACCCGTGCCCGATGGCGCGCCCGGCCCGGACGACGCGCCGGCGGTCACCATCAAACCCGGCAGCCAGGGTCGCGTCATCGAATACCGCGCCAACGGCAAGCTCTACATGCTCAAGGTCATCCCCAAGGTCGGCAAGCCCTACTACCTCATCGACGGCAAGGGTGACGGCCAGTTCGCGCGGCAGGACAGCCTCGATTCCGGGATGCGTCCGCCGATGTGGGTGGTGAAGGAATTCTGACGCGCCCGCGCGCGCAAGCCGCAGCCCGGCTCGGGTAAAATCCGCCGCATGAATGCCGACCCGAATCAGGACATCCCCCGCAAACTGCCCGCATCGCATGGCTTCCAGTGGGTTAACGCGGGCTTCCGTTTTTATCGCAAGAATCCCCTGCTGCTGTCCGCTGCCTTTGGCGTGATCTTTGGCGTGGTGATGGCGGCGGGGCTCATTCCCGGCGTGGGCGGCGCACTGTCCGACCTGATCTGGCCGCTGGCCGTGGCCGGGTTCATGGCGGCGTTTCGTGCGCTGGATGAAGGCCGTGAGCTGGAGCTGCCGGATTTTCTTGCCGGTGTGCGCGGGCCGGCCCTGCCGCTCATGACCATCGGCGCGGTGCAACTGCTGGCCATGCTCGTCATCGGCAAGATCATGCTCGGCATGGGGTTCGACCCGCAGGCCCTGATGACCGTGGCCCAGCGCGGCGACGCCACGCCGCAGGACATGCAGGCGGTGCTCAATCAGTCCATGCCGGCGGTGCTCACCGGACTGGTGTTGTTTACCCCCCTGATGATGGCCACCTGGTTTGCGCCTGCCCTGATTCTGTTCGGCGGCGCACGCCCCATGACCGCGCTGGGCGTGAGCCTCAAGGCGGTGGCGCGCAACTGGACGGCCATGCTGGTGAACAGTCTGGCGCTGGGCCTGCTGCTGTTCGTCTCGGCGCTGGTGCCTTTCCTGCTGGGCCTGCTGGTGGCGATGCCCATCCTGTTCGGTTCGCTGTATGCGTCGTATCAGGCCATCTTTGCCGTGTGGGCGGACGATAGCGCCCCGGTATCTCAGGACGCCGACAACTTGGCGTAAGCCAGCGCCAGCCACTTGGTGCCGGCTTCGTGGAATTTCACCTGCACGCGCGCGTCAGACCCGCGCCCTTCGAAGTCGATGATGATGCCGATACCGAATTTGGCGTGCGCCACGCTCTGGCCGACACGATAGCCAGTGTCGTTGTGGGCAGGCGTCGGGCGGGGTGCCGGCGCGGCATTCGGCGCGGTCGGGCTATCCGCGCGCCGGTTCAGATGCAGCAGCACCTGTTCCGGCAATTCGTCGAGAAAGCGTGACGGCAGACCGTAGCGGATCTGCCCGTGCAGCATGCGCGACTGCGCGTGCGACAGATACAGCCGCCGCCGCGCGCGGGTGATCGCTACGTACATGAGCCGCCGTTCCTCCTCCAGACCGCCTTCCTCGTGCGCGCTTTGTTCGTGCGGAAACAGGCTTTCTTCCAGCCCGGTGATGAACACAGCGTGGAATTCCAGGCCCTTGGCCGCATGTACGGTCATCAGTTGCAGGGCGTCGTGGCCTGTGCCCGCCTGGTGTTCGCCGGCTTCGAGCGCGGCGTGCGCGAGAAAACGTTCCAGTTCGGGCAGGGCCGGTTCCGTGGGCGCGCCGGGGGCAGGCTCGGCGTTCAGGATGTCGTCGGCGTCTTCTGAAAACAGCGCCGCCGCATTCACCAGTTCTTGCAGGTTTTCCAGCCGGTCGGTCCCATCCTTGTCGGCGCGGTAGTAATCGGCGAGCCCCGAGGTTTCGATCACGTGGTCGATGGTTTCTGCCAGCGTGAGTCCCGAGGTGGCCTGCTTGATGCCTTCGATCAGTTTGGCAAACCCCGCCACCTTCCCGCCGCCGGTACACGCCGCCTGCCACAGGCTGGTGCCGGAACGCGCGGCGGTATCGGCCAGTTGTTCCAGCGTGCGCGCGCCGATGCCGCGCGCGGGGAAGTTCACCACGCGCAGAAAGGCGCCGTCGTCTTCGGGCTGCGTCATCAGGCGCAAGTAAGCGAGCGCGTGCTTGATTTCCTGGCGCTCGAAAAAGCGCAGACCGCCGTACACGCGGTAGGCCACGCCGGCGGAGAACAGTGCGTGTTCCAGCACCCGCGACTGCGCGTTGGCGCGATACAGCAGCGCCATATCCGAAAACGCCACGCCCTCACGGTTGAGCGTTTTCACTTCGTCGACGACAAAGCTGGCTTCGTCCTGGTCGGAATACGCCACGTATACCCGGATCGGTTCACCGTCGCCTTCTGCCGTCCACAGATTCTTGCCGAGCCGGTGCGCGTTTTGCGCAATCAGCGTGTTGGCGGCGGTGAGGATGTGGCCGTGGCTGCGGTAATTCTGTTCCAGCTTGATCACGTTGCCGTGCGCGAATTCGCGCTCGAACGCGGCCATGTTGGCCGTATCCGCGCCGCGAAAGGCGTAGATCGATTGGTCGTCGTCGCCCACCGCGAAGAGTGCCGCGTGCGGGCCGGCAAAGAGCTTGAGCCAGCGGTATTGCAGGGTGTTGGTGTCCTGGAATTCGTCGATCAGGATGTGCTTGAACCGGTCCCGGTAGTGCTCGCGCAGCGGTTCGTTGCGATAGAGCAGTTCGTAGGAGCGCAGCAGCAGTTCGGGAAAATCGGCCACGCCTTCGCGCTGGCATTGCGCGTCGTAGGCCTCGAACAGCTCGGCCATGCGCATCGAGTATTCGTCGAAGGCCTCGGCGTCGCGCGCGCGGCGGCCGGCCTCCTTGTGGCCGTTGATGAACCCCTGCACCTTCTTCGGTTCGAATTTTTCGGTGTCGACGTTCATCGCCTTCATCAGGCGCTTGATCGCCGACAACTGGTCGGCCGAATCGAGGATCTGGAACGACTGCGGCAGCCCGGCGTCGCGCCAGTGCGTGCGCAGCAGCCGGTTCGCCAGGCCGTGGAAGGTGCCTACCCACATGCCGCGCGTCTGCCGATTTAAATTGGCTAGCTGGGGCAGCATCGCCGAAATCCGCGTGAGCATCTCCTTCGCCGCCTTGTTGGTGAAGGTCACCGCCAACAAACCATGCGGCGACACCTGTTGCGACTGGATCAGCCACACGATGCGTGTGGTGAGCACCCGCGTCTTGCCCGACCCCGCGCCCGCCAGAATCAGCGCCGATTCATGCGGCAGCGTCACGGCTGCGCGCTGTTCGGGATTGAGGGAGTCGAGTAGGGCGCTCATGTGAGGGAGAGAGAAACGAGGGGAGATTATAAAAGCGCCAGCCTGTGCGCTGCCGTTGCTTGCCTGAAATGAAAAACGGAGCCTGGAGGCTCCGTTTTCAGGGCTACACGCCGACTTACTTGTTCTTGTTGGCGATCATGTCCTGGATGATCGGGGCGAGGATCAGCTCCATCGCGAAGCCCATCTTGGCACCCGGCACGACGATGGTGTTGGGACGCGACATGAACGAGTTGCAGATCATGTTGAGCAGGTAGGGGAAGTCGACGCCCTTGGGTTCGCGGAAGCGGATGACGATGAAGCTTTCATCCGGCGTGGGGATGTCGCGGCTGATGAAGGGGTTGGAGGTGTCGACGGTCGACACGCGCTGGAAGTTGATGTCGGTGCGCGAGAACTGCGGGGTGATGTAGTTCACGTAGTCGGGCATCCGGCGCAGGATGGTGTCGACGATCACGTCGGCCGAGTAACCGCGCTCGGCGCCGTCGCGGTGGATCTTCTGGATCCATTCGAGGTTGACGATGGGCACCACGCCGATGCCGAGGTCGACATGCGCGGACACATCCACGTTGTCGGTTTTCACCAGACCGTGCAGGCCTTCGTAGAAGAGCACGTCGGAACCGCCGGGCACGTCTTCCCACGGAGTGAATTCACCCGGGTTGAGGCTGGTGTTCAGGCGCTTGTTGTGCTCGGCGGCCTCTTCGTCGCTGTGGATGTAGTAGCGCTTCTTGCCGCTGCCGGTCTCGCCGTAGGTTTTGAAGAGTTCGGCGAGCTTGTCGAAGTGGTTGGCCTGGGGACCAAAGTGGCTGAACGAGAAATTTCCTTCGGCTTCAGCCTTTTTGACGGCGGCCTTGAAGTCGACGCGCGACAGGGCGTGAAAGCTGTCGCCTTCGATGACGGCCGCGTTGATTTTTTCTCGGAAGAAGATGTGCTCGAACGCGCGCTTGACGGTGGTGGTGCCGGCGCCGGACGAACCCGTAACCGCGATGACGGGATGTTTCTTGGACATGTGGGGACTCC
>CAZOVQ010000131.1:0-5442 GCA_964583195.1 uncultured Thiobacillus sp. | reverse complement strand
TCAAGAATGAAGCCGACAACGGCCTGAAGAACCTGCGCGGCACGCTGGCCATGGCACGCACCGGTGAACCGCACTCGGCGTCGTCGCAGTTCTTCATCAACGTCGCCGACAATGCCTTTCTCAATCATCGCGGCCAAAGCGTCGAGGGCTGGGGCTACGCCGTGTTCGGCCAGGTGGTCGACGGCATGAACGTGGTCGACGCTATCGTCGCCGTGCCACGCGGCAACGTCGGCCCGCATGGCGACGTACCGAACACACCGGTCGTCATCCAGCGCGTGAGCGTGTTGCCTGCCAGCGCCGCGCCTGCCCCGGCGGCCACGCCCAGCCCGGCGAAGCAGCCCTGAACGTTCGCACCACCCTGCTGCTGCTGGCGCTGGCCGCGCCCGCGAGTCTGGCGCTGGGGCTGGCAGCCGGTAGCCTGCCCGACGATCCCGAACTCGCCACGCAGATTGTCACCCTGCTGCGCGGCCCGCGCGTGGCCGCTGCCTTTGCCTGCGGCGGCCTGCTCGCGCTGGCCGGCGTGCTGATGCAGACGCTTTTCCGCAACCCACTGGCTGAACCCTATCTGCTCGGCGCGTCCGGCGGTGCCGGTCTGGCCGCCCTGCTCGGCATGGCAGCGGGGCTGGCCTGGCCCTGGGTGTCGCTGGCCGCCTTCGGCGGCAGCCTCGGTGCCCTGCTGCTGGCCGCCGCGCTCGGCGGCCACATGCTTGCACGCGACCACACGCCGCTGCTGCTCGCCGGCGTGATGCTCGCTGCGGGCTTCGGCGCGCTCATCTCGCTGGTGCTCTCCGTCGCCCCCGCCGAGCGCCTGCCCGGCATGTTGTTTTTCCTCATGGGCGATCTGGCCTGGGCCAACCGGCCCGGCCTCCTGTGGACGGCGCTTCTCCTCGCCAGCCTCGCGGCATTCGGCCTCGCGCGCCGGCTCGACGTGTTGCAGCTCGCGCCGCAGAAGGCCGCCTCGCTGGGCGTACCCGTGGCACCCACGCGCTGGCTGCTGTTTGCACTTGCCGGTGCGTGTACCTCGCTCGTCGTCGCGCAGGCCGGCAGCATCGGCTTTGTCGGCCTGATGGTGCCGCACGCCCTGCGCCGTCTCGGCCTCGTCAGCCACCGCGTGCTGCTGCCCGCCGCTGCGCTCGCCGGCGGCAGCCTGCTGGTGCTCGCCGACGCGCTCGCCCGCACCGTGCTCGACCCGCGTGAACTGCCGGTCGGCGTGCTCACCGCGCTGATCGGCGTGCCGGTGATGTTGTGGTTGCTGCGCCGGCCCTGAACCTGGCCCAGCATTTCACTTGGTATCAATTCTGCTACCATAAAAACCATGCTTCATCCTGTGGTCATCGACACCAACGTCTTCGTAGGAGCTTGTCTGGGGCAAGGTGCATCACGCCGGATTGTTGCTGCCTGCCTGCAAGGTGAATATCTGCCGCTGATGGGGGCGGCCCTCTTTGCGGAATACGAAGATGTGCTGGCGCGCGCCGATCTGTTCGAATCGTCCCGACTGACGGCGGCAGAGCGTGAGGAATTGCTGGATATTTTTCTGGCAGTCTGTCACTGGACACGCATCTATTTCGCCTGGCGTCCCAATCTGCCGGATGAAGCCGACAACCATCTGGTGGAACTGGCGGTGGCAGGGGGCGCACGGTTCGTCGTGACCCGGAATTTGCGCCATGTTGCGCGTATGGAGCTGCGCTTTCCCGAGCTACGGGTGCTCAGCCCCGAAGATTTTCTGAAGGAGATCAAACCATGAGTGCATTGACCCTGCGTCTACCCGATGACAAGCACGAACGTCTGCGCGCACTGGCGCAAAGCCGGGGCACCAGCGTCAATCGACTGCTGGACGAAGTGACCACCCTGCTGCTGGCGGAATTCGACGCAGAAACCCGCTTCCGTCTGCGCGCGCAGCACGCTGCCGGCAAAACCTCACGTGGTCTGGATTTACTGAACAAGGCAGCGGGCAAATAGTTGCGTCCCGTCTCCGTGCCCCACACGCTCGCTGCTGCTGAATAGCGGCACATCAAGTTGACTTGATCGTTTCCCCCACCTCGCCCTCGCAGGTGGAAGTAGAGACCGCCACCACGCAGGCGTGTTGTTTCTCTTGAATGAAATCCGGTTACAAGCCTTGTGATTCTTACCACGCACCGTCTCCGTCTACAGACCCCTGCGCGCATTCTGGTTGACGCATTGAGTCTGACGCTGCACCCCAGCCAGATTCTCGGCGTCCTCGGTCCCAACGGCGCCGGCAAATCCACCCTGCTCGCCACGCTGGCGGGCCTACGACTGCCTGCCAGCGGTTCGGTCAGGTTGGGGGAAGGGGCGATCACCCTGCTCTCCCCACTCGAACGCGCACGCCACCTTGCGCTGCTGCCACAGGACGACGCGGGCGGTTATTTCGGCAGCGTCGCGGACTACGTGGCGCTGGGGCGCTTTCCCCATGGCGATGCGGGACGCGATATTTCCCCCTGGCTCGCCGCCTGGGAGCTGACGACGCTGGCAGCGCGCCCGCTGGCAACGCTGTCGGGCGGCGAGCGCCAGCGGGCGCGGCTGGCGCAGCTGGCGGCGCAGGAAGCGGCAGTACTGCTGCTCGACGAGCCGCTGACGCATCTGGACCCCGCGCATCAGGCGGCGCTCCTGCGCTGGGTGCGCGCCGAGGCCAATGCCGGTCGCAGTGTGACGCTGACGCTGCACGATCCCAACTGGGCAGCCTGCCATTGCGACCGTCTGCTGTTCCTTTACGGCGATGGCCGCTGGGCCCTTGGCACACCGGCCGAGCTGCTGACTCCCGCTGCCCTGGAAGCGCTGTATGGCCCCGGCACGGCCACGCTGTGGCAACGGGGCAGCCAGACCCAGTCTGTATAATCGCGCTTTGCCTGCAACACCCCGCCACAGCGCATTTCATGATCCGACGCATCATCAGCAAGGTTTTCGGCCGCAAGCGCGCGGCCTCTGCCACCGGCGCGCGCATCCTGCCGCGCGCAGAACACGGAATAGCCAAACACGGTATTGACGACTGCGCCCTCAAGGTCTGCGAAACCCTGGACGCGGCAGGATTCAAGGCTTACGTGGTGGGCGGCGCAGTGCGCGACCTGCTGCTCGGCAAAACCCCCAAGGATTTCGACGTGGCGACCGACGCCACGCCCGAACAGGTGCGCAAACTTTTTCGCCGTTCCCGCCTCATCGGTCGCCGCTTCCAGATCGTGCACGTGATGTGCGGCCGCGTGACCATCGAGGTCACCACCTTCCGCGCCAACGGCCAGAAGGAAACCGACGAGGAAGACGAGCGCCCCACCGACGAACACGGCCGACTGCTCTCGGACAACGTGTTCGGCAGCATGGCCGACGACGCCGCGCGCCGCGATTTCACCATCAACGCGCTCTACTACGACCCCCTGCGCGAGGAAGTGCACGACTACTTCGACGGCGTGGCTGATTGCAAGAAACGGCTGTTGCGCATGATCGGCGAACCCGAAACGCGCTACCGCGAAGACCCCGTGCGGATGCTGCGCGCCGCGCGCTTTGCCGCCAAGCTGGATTTCCACATTGACGCGGCGACGCGCGCCCCGGTGGCGAAACTCGCGCCGCTGCTCGCCAACATTCCGCGCGCGCGCATCTTCGACGAAGCGCTCAAACTGCTGTTGTCCGGACATGCCTTGCGCGGCGTGCACCAGCTGCGCACCGAGGGCCTGCACCACGGCATGTTGCCGCTGCTCGACACCATACTCGACGACCCGACCGGCGAGCGCTTCATCACCGCCGCGCTCAAAAGCACGGACGAGCGCATCCAGTCGGACCGCCCGTCTTCCCCGGCGTTTCTGTTTGCCACGCTGCTGTGGCCGCAGGTTCTCAAGCGCTGGCAGGCGCTCGAAGCTGCGGGCGAAAAACCCCAGCCCGCGCTGTTTCTGGCGATGGACGACGTGCTCGACGCGCAGCGCGCGCAACTCTCCATCCCGCGTCGCTACGACGGCATGATGAAGGAAATCTGGGCCCTGCAACCCCGCTTTGAACAGCGCGGCGGGCAGCGTCCCTACCGGCTGATGGAACATCCGCGTTTTCGCGCCGCTTACGATTTTCTGCTGCTGCGCTGCCAGGCCGGCGAACTCGAGTCCGAACTCGGCGACTGGTGGACGCGCTTCCAGGACGCCGACGAAACCGAGCGCACCGACATGTTGCAAGCCGACAGCGGCCCCAAGCCGCGCCGCAAGCGGCGTCGCCGCAAACCGGGCGACAGCGCCGCCAGCGAGTCGCAACCGGCATGAAAATCATCGCCACCATCGGCCTCGGCGCCAATCTCAACGACCCGGCG
The DNA here is from genome assembly GCA_964583195.1 of uncultured Thiobacillus sp. GTDB lineage: Bacteria > Pseudomonadota > Gammaproteobacteria > Burkholderiales > Thiobacillaceae > Thiobacillus. Next base: position 1,145 of record CAZOVQ010000131.1, on the reverse strand, counting down.
GCGCAGGTGGAATACGCCTTCGCCGAGCTCGGCCGCCTGCCCGGCACGCGGCTCATCGCACGTTCCTCACTCTACGCCTCGGCACCGGTCGGCTACGTCGACCAGCCGGATTTCGTCAACGCCGTGGCGCAGTTGGAAACCCCCCTGTCACCGCGCGCGCTGCTCGAAGCGCTGCTGGAGATCGAGCACCGTCACGGCCGCGAGCGCAGCTTCCGCAATGCGCCGCGCACGCTCGATCTCGACCTCCTGCTGTACGGCGACGCGCGCTTCCATGAAGACGGCCTCTCGCTGCCGCACCCCCGCATGCACGAACGCGCCTTCGTACTGCGCCCGCTGCTTGAGATTGCGCCAGATGCGACGATTCCCGGTCTCGGACGTGCCGCCGACCGGCTGGCGTGCTGCGCGGATCAGCCGGTCGCGCCGCTGCCGCCGCCTGCCGCCGTGGTCAACGCATGAGCTTCGGCCGCTACCGCTACGTCGTCGTCGAAGGCCCCATCGGAGTCGGCAAGACGAGCCTCACCCACCGCCTTGCCGAGCGCATGAACGCCGACACGCTGCTGGAGAACGCCGAAGACAACCCCTTCCTGCCGCGCTTTTACCAGGAGCCGCGCCGCTACGCGCTGGCCACGCAACTGCATTTCCTGTTCGACCGCACGCGCCAGTTGCGCGATCTCGCGCAGGGCGACCTGTTCCGCGCCGGCACGGTGTCGGATTTCCTCATCGACAAGGACATGCTGTTCGCGCGCCTCAATCTGGACGACGACGAATTCGAGCTCTACCAGAAGGTCTACAACGACCTGGCGCCGCAAGCCCCGGTGCCGGATCTGGTCGTCTATCTCCAGGCCCCGCCCGACACCCTGCAGGCACGCGTCAACCGGCGCGGCATCGAATTCGAGCGCGGCATGGACGCGGGCTACCTGCAACGGCTCGCCAACAGCTACAGCGAATTCTTTCATCGCTACGACGCGGCACCGCTCCTGATCGTGAACACCGCGCATCTCAACTTTGCCGAAAGCGACGCCGACTTCGAACTGCTGGTCGAACGCATCGGCAAGCTGCGCGGCCCGCGCGAATTCTTCAGCCGCGCGGCCTGACATGCGCACCACGCTCACCACCCTGAAGCACATGCGCGAACGCGGCGAGAA
>CAZOVQ010000130.1:0-5497 GCA_964583195.1 uncultured Thiobacillus sp. | reverse complement strand
GCCCGTTCCCGTGTCTGGCAACCTGTCGGACTTGCAGGAAATCGGCTGCCAGCCGGCATGTCGGCAAGGTATTGCCGACCTACAGCCGGGCAGGATTTTTTCAGGCACAGAGGAATCGGAGGAAACGGAGTGATGCCCCTCTGCCAACACTGATTCCTCTGCGTGAACCAATTGAGCGGTGCGTCAGCACGACGGGCAACGGAATTTTCGCTTCGATTCTTCAAGTCCGACAGGCTGCCAGCAATGACTCAGGCCTGGCAATCCGGTGCCGGCAGCGCGCCCACATCCGCCGCCGGCAGTCCAAGCATGTTGCGCGCCACCGCCTCCGCGACCTTGATGCCGTCGACGCCGGCGGAGAGGATGCCGCCGGCATAGCCCGCGCCCTCACCCGCCGGGTACAAACCCTTCACGTTGAGACTCTGGAAGTCGTCGCCGCGCGTAATGCGCACGGGCGACGAGGTGCGCGTTTCGACGCCGGTGAGCACGGCGTCATCCATGGCGTAACCCTTGATCTGCCTGTCGAACGCGGGCAGGGCTTCGCGGATGGCCTCGATGGCGTAGCCGGGCAGCGCACTCGCCAGGTCGGTGAGCTGCACGCCCGGCTTGTAGGAAGGCTCGACGCTGCCAAGCCGGGTGGACGCCCGGCCGGCGAGGAAATCGCCGACGCGCTGCGCCGGCGCGTCGTAGTTGCCGCCGCCGAGTTCGAACGCGCGCGATTCGAGCTGCCGCTGCAATTCGATCCCGGCGAGCACGCCGCCCGGATAGTCGTCAGGCGTGATGCCGACGACTATGCCGGCGTTGGCGTTGCGCTCGTTGCGCGAATACTGGCTCATGCCGTTGGTGACGACGCGGTTGGGTTCGGACGTGGCCGCGACCACGGTGCCGCCGGGGCACATGCAGAAGCTGTAGACCGTGCGGCCGTTCTTCGCGTGATGCACCAGCTTGTAGTCGGCTGCGCCGAGCAGCGGATTGCCTGCGTTCGGCCCCAGCCGCGCGCGGTCGATGAGCGACTGCGGATGCTCGATGCGAAAGCCGACGGAGAACGGCTTGGCCTCCATGTACACGCCGCGGGCGTGCAGCATCTCGAAGGTGTCGCGCGCGCTGTGGCCGAGCGCGAGGACGACGTGGCGGCTCATGAGCGTTTCGCCGCTGGCGAGCTGCACGCCGACGATGCCGCCGTCCTCGATCAGAAGATCGGTGACGCGCTGCCGGAAGCGGATTTCGCCGCCCAGCGTCTCGATTTCGCGGCGCATGGATTCGACCATGGAGACCAGCCGGAAGGTGCCGATGTGCGGTTTGGCAACGTAGAGAATTTCCTCCGGCGCGCCGGCCTTCACGAATTCGGCGAGCACCTTGCGTCCGAGATGGCGCGGGTCCTTGATCTGGCTGTAGAGCTTGCCGTCGGAAAACGTGCCCGCCCCGCCTTCGCCGAACTGCACGTTGGATTCGGGATCGAGTACATGGCGGCGCCACAGGCCCCAGGTGTCCTGCGTGCGCTCGCGCACTGCGCGGCCGCGTTCGAGCACGACGGGCCCAAAGCCCATCTGCGCAAGCAGGAGTGCGGTGAAAATGCCGCACGGCCCGAAACCGACGATGAGCGGGCGTTCGCGCAGCGACGCCGGCGCATGGCCGACGAAGCGGTAAGCCATGTCCGGCGTCGGCGCGAGATGCGGGTCGTTGTGGAATTTTTTCAGCAGCGCCGCCTCGTCGCCGACTTCGACGTCGACGGCGTACACCCATAGCAGCGCGCGTTTTTTGCGCGCGTCATGGCTGCGCTTGTGGATGCTGAAGCCCACCAGCTCATCACTGCGGATCGCCAGACGCGCGAGTATCGCCGCGCGCAGCGCTTCCGGCGGGTGGTCGAGCGGCAGTTTGAGTTCGGTCAGGCGGAGCATGGCGGACACAGCGGGCAGGGCGCGATTGTAGCGCCCTTCGCGCGGGCTCAGTCCGGGGACGGCGGATCGGATCGGTCGGACATCAGGAATCCCGCCCCCACTGCGGCGGTTGCCATCCAGAGCACCGCCGCCCAGATACCCAGCGCATCCGACAGCGGGCCCATGAAGAACAGCATCAACATGGCTACGGCAAGGATGCCGTTGCCGATCCAGAAACGGACGGGACGCGAAGGCGGGTTCATTCGGAAATTCCTCGACGGGGCTGGGCGCCGACCCAGTGGCAGCGGACTTCGTGCCCGCCGGCCAGCCGCGTGGGTTCGGGATAGGTCTGCCGGCACACGGCTTCGGCGTGCGGGCAGCGCGGATGGAAATGGCAGCCGGCGGGCGGTGCGACCGGCGAAGGCTGGTCGCCCACCAGCCGCGCCGCTGCCGGGGTGTCGCGGTCGATGCGCGGCACGGCGGCGATCAGCGCCTGGGTGTAGGGGTGACGCGGTGCACGCAGGATTTCGGCGGCAGGGCCGGTCTCGACGATGCGGCCCAGATACATGACCGCGACTTCGTGGGCAAGATATTCGACGACCGCAAGATTGTGCGTGATGAAGAGATAGGCCAGTCCAAGCCCGGCCTGCAGATCCTTCAGCAGGTTGAGTATCTGCGCCTGCACCGACACGTCGAGCGCACTGGTCGGTTCGTCGCACACGATGAGACGCGGCGACACGGCAAGCGCGCGGGCAATGGCGATACGCTGGCGCTGGCCACCGGAGAAGGCATGCGGATAGCGCCCGCCCGCGTCGTCGGGCAAGCCCACCTGCCGCAGCAGGCTCGCCACCGCATCGTGCCGCGCGGCCGCGTCGCCCACGCCCAGCGCATCCATGCCTTCGACGAGGATGTCGGCGACGCGCATGCGCGGGTCGAGCGAGCCGAACGGGTCCTGGAACACCATCTGCATCTGCCTGCGCAGCGTGCCGGCAAGCCTGGCGTCCAGTGTCTCGCCGTTCAGGCGCAGCGTCCCCGAAGTCGGCTTGATCAGGTGCAGCAGCGCCTTGCCGACGGTGGTCTTGCCGCAGCCGGATTCGCCGACCAGCGCCAGCGTGCGTCCGGCAGGAATCGCGAGATTCACGCCGTCGACCGCACGCACCTGCGCGACGGTGCGTTGCAGCAGTCCGCGGCGGATCGGGAAATGCACTTTCAGACCCTCGATCTGCAACAGGGCTTCCGTGCGCGGGGAAGTCTGCGGCAGTTTGCCCGCGCTCGTATCCGCCATGCTGCGCGTGGGCAGTTGACCGGCGAAATGGCAACGCACGCGCTGCGGGCCGACCTGCGTCCAGACCGGCGATTCGCTCCGGCAGCGCGCGGCGGCATGCGGGCAGCGCGGCGCGAACCGGCAGCCGAATGGAGGGGCGGCCGGATTCGGCACCTGGCCGGGAATGCTGCTCAGGCGGCCAGCGCCCGGCTGCGGCAGCGCGTCGAACAGCATGCGGCTATAGGGATGCTGCGGTGCGGCGAAAAAATCGGCGCGCGCGCCCTCCTCCACCAGCTCGCCGGCATACATCACGCCGACACGGTCGGCATTTTCCGCGACCACACCCAGATCGTGCGTGATGAGTAGCATGCCCATGCCGCGTTCACGCTTGAGACGGCGCAGCACGTCGAGCACCTGCGCCTGGATGGTCACGTCGAGCGCCGTGGTCGGCTCGTCGGCGATCAGCAATTCCGGCTCGCCCGCCAGCGCCATGGCGATCATCGCGCGCTGGCGCAAGCCGCCGGACAGCTCGAACGGATAGGCGTCGAGCCGGCGCGTGGCATCGGGCACACCGACGGCCTCGAACAGCGCGCGCGCGGCGTCGAGCGCGGCACGGCCCGACAGCCCACGGTGCAGCGTCAGCGCCTCGACGATCTGCGCGCCGACCCGCACCACCGGATTCAGGGCCAGCATAGGTTCCTGGAAGATCATGGCCATGCGACCGCCGCGCACGCGCCGCATCGCGCGCTCGGGCAGCGCGCGCACGTCGGTGTCGCCCAGATGGAGCGACCCCGAGCGAATCTGCCCGCCATCCGGCAGCAAACGCATCAGGGAGAGCGCGGTCATTGATTTGCCGCAGCCCGATTCGCCCAGCAGTGCGTAGGTCTCACCCGCGGCGACGGCGAACGAGACGCCGTCGACGATGCGCGCGCCGCCGATCCCGGCAACCAGGTCGTCCACCGTCAGCAGGGTGCTCATCGCCCGCTCCCCATGCGCGGGTCGAAGGCGTCGCGCACGGCGTCGGCAAACAGATTTGCCGACAGCACCAGCGCGAACATGAAGGCGAAGGCCGCGCCGAGCTGCCACCAGACAACGGGCTCGCGCGCAAGTTCGAGACGCGCGCCGTTGATCATGTTGCCCCAGCTGTAGGTGTCGGGATCGACACCGACGCCGACGTAGGACAGCACCGCCTCAGCCAACACCAGCCCGGAAAAATCGAGCACGACGGCGATGAGCACCAGATGAAAGAGATTGGGGAAGATGTGGCGGGCAAGGATGCGCGAGTGCGACACACCGAAGGCGCGCGCGGCCTCGACGTAATCGAGAGCGCGCAGCTTGAGCGTTTCGCCGCGCAGAAGACGCGCCAGTCCTGTCCAGCTCGTCATCCCCAGAATGAGGCAGAGCGCAAGCAGACGGATGTCGGCACGCGCGGCGGCGGTGTCGAACACTTCTGGATTCGACTCGATGTAGACCTGCACCACGAGCACCGCGGCGGCGATGAGGAGCACGCCCGGAATCGAATTGAGCACGGTGTAGACGTACTGGATCACGTCATCGACCCAGCCCCGGAAATACCCCGCCGCGATGCCCAGCACGATGGCCAGCGGCAGCGTGACCAGCGTGGTGAGCGTGCCGATGACGAGCCCGGTGCGGATGCTCTTCAAGCTGATATAGAGCACGTCCTGTCCCACCTTGTCGGTGCCGAGCACGTGATAGCCATCGGCCAGCTGCACCAGCACCGCAAGCATCACTGCAAGCAGCGCGAACGTCGCCGCCAGCGTGCGGGCAGGCCAACCGAGGCGGCCGGCGGCGAAGTCGGCAAACCAGGCCCGGCCGCCGCGCGGGCGGTGGCGTCCCTGCCAGAGCGCCAGACCGGCCAGAACCGCCAGTGTGGCCAGCAGCCCCTGGACGACGCCAAGCCCCGTGCGGCGCGCGAGATCCGGCCCGCGCGCCGAGGCATCGGCCAGATGCGCGCCGCCGAATTTCAGGCGCGGGTATACGCGCACGGCTACGCCGTTGCGATCGACGAATTCACGCGCGTAAAGATGCATCGCCAGCGGCGCGGAGTAGGTTTTTTCCTGCTGCGTGCGCAGGCCGCCGACCAGCACATCGAAAACCGACAGTACTTCGACCGAATATTGCGGCGCATCCGCAGGACTGCCGGACAGAGGTTCGCGGAAATGCAGCGAATCGGCAAGACCGACGACGACGAAGGCCGCCAGCACCAGCGCCGCAGCAGCTGCCATCGGTCGCTGGGCGACCGCCGCCCAGGGCGCACGCAAATGTTCGTGACGGCGGATATAAAGCACCAGCACAACGACTGCGGCGACGAGCGCAAACACCAGCGCATCGGTCCACA
>CAZOVQ010000129.1:0-5520 GCA_964583195.1 uncultured Thiobacillus sp. | reverse complement strand
CTCGCGCGCCGCCGCTCCGGCGTTGGCGGTGGCCGCTTCCAGCCCGGCCTCGGCGGCAGCGGCCTCGAACGCGCGGGCATCGACCATTTCCTTCGAAACGAAATGCTGCGCGTGCAGCGACTGATACCGCGCATGGTTGGCCTGCGCCACGCGCACCCGGCTGTGTGCCTCGACCACCTGTGCCTGCGCCGCGCGCACCGCCTCGCGCGCCCGCGCTTCTGCGCTGGCCGCCGCGCCGGCGCGCTGATCGAGATCGACCGGGTCGATTTCCGCCAGCACTTGCCCGGCCCGCACCCGGTCGCCTTCGTCCACCGCCACGTGCAACAGGCGCCCCGCCTGGATCGGCCCGACGGCGTAGGCATGGCGCGCCTCCACCGTGCCGATGCCGAATACCGTGGGGTTCAGGTCGGCTCGCGTCGCCGCCGCCGTTTCCACGCCCGTGGGCGCAAGCGGCCCGCGTGTGGCAAACAGCCAGACGAAGGCGGCGGCGAAGGCGAGTCCGCCCAGGCCGAGCAAAAAACTGCGGCGCGAAAATTTCATACCGAATCGTCCGTCAAGCGGGCGGATACAGAAAAGCGCGCCCGCATCCGCCCGCGCGGCCGGGGCTCATGTCCGTAAAACGGGCCCCGGCGGTACGCCGCGCTGCTCCGTGCAGGCTGTCAGTGTCCCGGCGACACGCGAATCTGATAGGTGGCATGGCAGCTCACGCATTTTTGCATCGTCGCCGACAGCTGGCCGAGTGTATGGCTCACGTCCTTGAGGCTGTCGGCGTCGAGCGCAATCTGGTCGAAATCGCGGTGCACCGAGAAGCCGAGCTGGCGAAATTCCAGCGGCAGTTTGGCGCGCAGCGCCGGCGGCACTTCGTGCACCATTTTCTGGCCCATGCCGCGCGCAGAGGCGGCAGCGGCGGGCATATCCTGTTGCCCCAGTGCACCCACGATCTTTTCGACGCCGTCGAGAAACAGCCGCATCTCGTCGAGAATCATCGCGCGTTCGTGCTCGCTCAATTGCAGAACCGCCCGGCCGTCGGTGATGCCTTGGCCGTGATGGTCATGATGGCCGGGGTGCGTATCGGTCGCCTGCGCGCCATGCAGGGCCAAGCCTGCCAGGGTGGCCGCCAGCGTGGTTTTCCAGTGCGTCGTTTTCATGCGTCTCCTCTTGCGGGGTGGGAAATCGGGGATTCAGCGGCCGCGCCGCCCTCGCGCGCCCTGGGCCGGCCGCTCGAAGCGTGGCGCGCTGCCTTGCCACGCGCCGCCTTCGAGTTGCTGGCGCGCATCGTAACCGATGCCGTAGCGCCGGTTCGGCGCGATGGGCTCCTGCGCGTCGCGGGGGAAATAAAAGCCCGACGCCGGATCGAAATCCGGCGTCGGGCTGCGCTCGGGGGACGCGTCGGCCGCCCGCGCGCCGGCCGCGCCGCCCAGCAAACCGATGGCAAGGCAAAACGCAGACAGGGTGTGACGGCAGGACGCGTGCTTCATGAGGCGCACGGTAGCAAATCAGGCGGGGCTGTACCAACCGGGCGGGCACCAGCCTGCCCGGCCAGTGCAGTTTATTGCGCGCTGGCCGCGTCGGCCGGCGTGCGCTGCTGGAACCGCTGCTGCTGCATGTCGCGGCGCTGTTCGCCGCCTTGCCGCGCGTCGGACGCGTGCGTCTGCTTGCGCTCGCGGGTCTGGGTGCGCTGCTGGCTCATGTCGCCGCTGCCCTGCCCGCGCATCTGGCCTGCGCCCTGACCACCGCCCTGGCCGCCGCCACCGCCGCCACCGGGGCCGCGCGCCTGCGCGTCGAGGGTTGCGCCAAGCGCGAGCAGGGTGGCGAATACGGCCAGACTGGAACGATAGGTTTTCATGCTGATGCTCCTTTGCATAGACAAATAAAAGAGATAACCCCTTGCCACCGCCTGTTCGCAGGGGCGACGCAAGCAGTATCTCCGACAGGGGTGTCTTCTTTTTTTCGCAGCCGCTACAACTTGTTTCAGGTTGTTTCCGCACGCAGCCGCAGCGCGCGCTGCCGGTAGAATCGGGGCGTTCCGGACACGAGGTGGCTGATGGGCGACGAGGCGACACAACGCATCCTGCTGGTCGACGACGACGCGGCCCTGCGCGAACTGGTGGCGGCCTATCTCGAAGCCAGCGGCTACCGGGTGACGGCGGTGGGCGACGGCGTGGCCTTGCGCGCGCATCTGGCGCGCCATGCCGCCGACCTGGTGGTGCTCGACCTGATGCTGCCGGGCGAAGACGGCCTGAGCCTGTTGCGCTGGCTGCGCGAAAACGATGGCCCGCCGGTCATCATCATTTCGGCCCGGGGCGAGGAAGTGGACCGCGTGGTGGGCCTCGAAGTCGGCGCGGACGACTATCTGGCCAAGCCGTTCGGGCCGCGCGAGCTGCTCGCCCGCGTGCGTGCGGTGCTGCGACGCGGCGGCAATGCGCTCGCACCCAGAGAGATCGGGTCGCTGGCATTTGGCCCGTTCCGCCTGGATGTCGCCACCCATGTTCTGCTGCGCGACGGCAGTGAAATCCCCCTGACTGCGGGCGAATTCACCCTGTTACGCCTGTTTCTCGAACACCCGAATCAGGTGTTGACGCGCGACCATCTCATCACCCTGCTGAAGGGCTACGAACGCGCGCCGTTCGACCGCAGCGTCGATGTCCGCGTCACCCGCCTGCGGCGCAAGATCGAGGCGCGTCCCGAGGCACCGGTTTACCTGCGCACCATCTGGGGCGAAGGCTATCTGTTCTCGCCGCGCGGCGACGCCGCCGCATGAAACCGCCCGCCTCGCTGTTCCGCCGCACCGCGCTCACGATTGCGGCGGGCCTGCTGGTTTTTCAGCTGGCGTCGGGTGCGGCGATTTTTTTCTATCTGCTGCTGCCGCTGGCGCAGCGTTCGGCCGACGATCTGGCGGCGCTGGTGGTGCTGTCGGCCCGCACCTGGGTGGAGCTGCCGGCCGTCGCGCGGCCGGCCTTCGCGGAAGAACTGGCGCACAGCCATCGTCTGACGGTGACGGTTTCCCCCGCGCCCCTGGGTGAGCCGGCCGGGCATCATCCCTACCTGCACTTCCTGCGTGAGGCGCTGGCCGCCCGGCTCGGCCCGGACACCGCGCCGCGCGTGACCGAATCGGCCGACGGACGGTTTCACGCCGACATTCCCATGGCGGGGCAGCTGCTACGCTTCAGTTTCGCGCGCGACCTGATCGCGCCACGCCCCTCGCGCGCGCTGCTCTGGAGCGGTGCAACGGGACTGCTGGTAACGCTGATCCTGGCCGGCTCGCTCGCGCGGCGCATCGCCGCCCCCGTAGCGCGCCTGGCGGACGCCGCGCGCCAGATCGGCGGCGACGAGACGCCGCCCCGGCTACCGGAATCCGGCGACCGCGAACTGGCCGAACTGGCCCGCATCGTCAACCGCACCGCCGCCCAACTGGCGGCGCGGCGCGAAAACCAGAACACGCTGCTGGCGGGCGTTTCTCACGATCTGCGCAGCCCGCTGGCGCGCCTGAAAATGGCGCTCGGGATGCTGGCCGAAGAACGTGAATCGCCACTGCTCGCGCGCATGGAACGCGACGTGACAGAAATGGAAACGCTGATTCGCGCGCAGCTTGAACTCGCGCGCTCGCGCGAGCGCGAAGCCGCCGTGCCCACCGATCTCGACGCCCTGCTGCACGAACTGATCGAAGCCGCCGAGGCGCAGTCGCCCGGCCAGACCCGGCTGCGCGCCGACGGCCCGCCCTGTCAAACCGCCGTGGCCCCGCTGGCGCTGCGGCGCATCGTCGGCAATCTGCTCGACAACGCCCTGCGCCACGGCGGCCCCGGCCGCCTCCAGCTGGTGCGGCGACGCTGCGCCAGCGGCCTCCTGATCGGCGTGCGCGACCGTGGCCCCGGCATACCGGCTGCCTTGCGCGAGAACGTATTCCGGCCCTTTTTCCGCCTCGACCCTTCGCGCAATCGCGACACCGGCGGCAGCGGGCTGGGGCTGGCCATTGCGCGCCAGTTGGCCGACACGCAAGGCTGGACGCTCGCCGTCAAACCCCGCGTCGGCGGCGGTGCCAGCGTCTGGCTGGCGGTTCCGCCGGAACCCGCGCACACGGCCGCCTGACCCGGCGCGCGCGGCTAGGCGTCGAGCGCCGCCCGCAACTCCCTCGCCAGCCCGGTCATTGCTTCGTGCGTCACCACGTAGGGCGGCATGAGGTAAACCGTTTGACCTATCGGCCGCAGAAACACCCCGCGCGCCAGCAGATCGCGGTGAAAACGCGCGGCAAAATCCGCCGGCGCGGCCATCACGTCAAACGCCCAGATCATGCCCAGATGGCGGGGATTGTGTGCTTTCGGGTGACTCATCACTGCGGCGAGAATGCGGCTGAATTCGGCAGCTTTCACCCGATTGGCCGCAATCACGTCGTCCGCCTCGAAGAGTTCCAGCGTCGCCAGCGCCGCCCTGCAGGCGAGCGGATTGCCGGTGTAGGAATGCGAATGCAGAAAACCGCGCGCGGTGTCGTCGCCATAAAACGCGGCGTAAATATCGTCGGTGGTGAGCACCGCCGACAGCGGCAGATAGCCCCCCGTCAAGCCTTTCGACAGGCAGATGAAATCAGGCCGGATGCCGCGCCTTCTCCCCTCACCCGCAAGCGGGAGAGGGGCCGGGGGTGAGGGTGCCTGCTCGCACGCAAACATCGTCCCGGTGCGGCCGAAACCCACGGCGATCTCGTCGGCTATCAAATGCACCTGATACTGCGTGCACAATTCGCGTGCCCGGGTGAGATAAACCGGGTGATACATCGCCATGCCCGCCGCGCCCTGCACCAGCGGCTCGACGATGAAGGCCGCCGTGGTCGCCGCGTGTTCGGCCAGGTAGGCCTCCAGCGCGGCGGCGCAGCGCAACGCAAACGCCTCGGCCGATTCGCCCGCTGCGGCCAGGCGCGCATCCGGCGTGGGCACCTGCGCGCTGTGGCGCAAGAGTGGCGCGTAGGTGGATTTGAACAGCGGAATATCCGTGACCGAGAGCGCGCCCACGGTTTCGCCGTGGTAGCCGTTTTGCAGGCTGACAAAGCCATTCTTTTCCGGCTTGTCTGCATTACGCCAGAAGTGAGCGCTCATTTTCAGCGCGATTTCGGTGGCCGACGCGCCGTCCGATCCGTAGAAGGCATGGCCCAGCCCGGTGAGCTTGGCCAGCCGTTCCGAGAGGGCCACCACCGGTTCGTGGGTGGCCCCGGCCAGCATCACGTGCTCGATCTTGCCGAGCTGGTCGATGATGGCCGCGTTGATGCGCGGGTTGCAGTGGCCAAACAGATTCACCCACCAGGACGAAATCGCGTCCAGATACCGCCGGCCGTCGGTATCGACGAGCCACGCGCCTTCGCCGCGCGCAATCGCCAGCGGCGGGCTGGCGTCGAGCTGTTTCATCTGGGTGCAGGGGTGCCAGAAGGCGGATAGCGAGCGTCTTGAAAGTTCGTTCATGGGCTTGAAATTGTCATCTTGCGCCCCTACCATTAGCACTCGTCGGCGATGAGTGCTAACAACACGGGTCGCCGAT
>CAZOVQ010000128.1:0-5530 GCA_964583195.1 uncultured Thiobacillus sp. | reverse complement strand
AATTCGGGGGGTTGGGGTCAGAGGTCAGCCCGTAGGTCGGCAATACCTTGCCGACATCGTGGCTCGGCGATTACGTCGGCAAAGTATTGCCGACCTACGTGCCGCTCAAGCAAACGTATCCACCAGGCCGCGCCCGGTGCGCGGGGGCATGGGCATGAGCGGGGCGGTGTCGTGGTCTGCGCTGTGGTCGAAGGCGGGGGCGGCGCGCTGCGGGCTGTGGCCGCGGGGGTACTGCTGGCTGGCGGTGTCGGCGCCGACGCTGGCCTGGCCGAGTTGAATGCCGGCGTCCTGCATCATTTCGCGCAGGCGGGGCAGGGCGGCTTCGAGGGCTTGCCGTACTTCGGGCTGGGCGGCGAAGAAGCTGGCGCTGGCCTGGTCGTTCGTTACCTTCAGCACCACCTGCAAGGGGCCGAGGTCGGGCGGATTGAGGCTGAGCGAGGCCGACTGCTGGGCGCCGGCGGCCATCCAGACGATGCGGTCGCCCAGCGCCTGATTCCAGGCTGCGGTGCCGACCTGGGGCGTTAGGCGTTCGCTCGTGGCGAGCGGAGCGGCGGCCGCGGTGGCGACCTGTGTGGTTTGCGCGGCTGCAAGGGTGGCCGCGAAATCGGGCAGGCGATCCGGGACGATTGTGGCTGGCGCCGCTGCCGTCGGGGTGTTGGGTGCGGCCGTGTTCGCGGTCGCCGCGACGTCGTCTGTCGGCGCGGCGGACGCGCGGCCATCCATGCGGACGCTGTCCGCGGGCCGGGCAGTCGCGGCGGGCACAGTCGTGGTGGGCGCAGTCGATGCGGCAACGGGTGCAGCGAGCGGGACGGGTTGCTCGCCTGGCACCTGGGCCCGGGTGACGGCAACGTCGGTCGAAACGGTGTCCGCGGGCATGGCGGCATCCGGCGTGGCCGGCGCGGTTTCCCCGGCGGTCTGCGCAGGGTCGAGTTGGCGGGCGAGCGCCAGCATGGCGTCGGACAGTGCGGCCATGGCCGGGTCGAGCGGGATGTCGGCGGCAGGTTCGGTCGTGTCCGTGTCCTGCGTGCCGGGAGACGATGCCGCGGCTGCGGACGCCGGGGGCTCGCTCGCATCGGCCGCTTCGCTGTCGCTGGTGTTCGCCCCGCGTTGTGCGATTTCGCCGGACAGCACTTCCCGGAAGGCGCTTTGTCCGGTTTCGTCCTGAGCTGCAGGCGCGGCTTGCGACGGGGACGCGGCGGCAGGCTGGATGGTGGGTAGCGATGCGTTCATGGCGGCTCGATTCAAAGGGAAGGGTTTTTGGGCGGGGCGCTGCGGCTGGCGTATTCGTCGTTCTGTTTCTGCTCGCGCCGGTTGGCGCGTTCGATTTCGCTGCGCGCGGCCCGTTCATTCAGGGTCGCGTAGGAGAGTTTCTTCTGTTCGCACTGCATCCAGGTGCCGCGTGCCTGATCGGCGCGCTGGCTGGCGGCGGAGACGACCTGCCGTTGGCCGGCGATGGCCTGGTCGAGCCTGGCCATGAACTGCTGGAAGTTGTTGAACTGCGCGATGCTCATGCCGCCGGCCATGTCGGCCTGACCGCGCAGCGCGTAATCGTCGCGGTAGCGCGTCAGGAGTTCGAGTTTCTGCGCAGCTTCCTCGTGCTGGCGGATGGTTTCGCCCAGACGCCGGGCGGCGTCGGCGGCGGCCTGCGTGGCAAGTTCGATCAGGGTGGCAAGGGCGGAGGAAGCGGCCATGGTTTGGGGGTCTACTGGAACAGGGTTTCGAGTTGCGCGAGGCTGTCGGCGACGCCGGCGCGCTCGTGGATGGCCTGCTGCAGAAAGCCGTCCATGCCGGGGCGCAGACGGATCGCCTCGTCGAGCGTCGGGTCGGTGCCGGGCGCGTAGGCGCCGACGCTGATGAGATCGCGGCTTCTTTCGTAGCGCGAGTAGAGCTTTTTCAGATGCCGGGCCAGGTGCTGCTGCTCGGGCGAGGTGATGGTGTGCATGGCGCGGCTGATCGACTGCTCGATGTCGATGGCCGGATAGTGCCCCGATTCGGCGAGTGTGCGGGACAGGACGATGTGGCCGTCGAGAATCGCGCGTGCGGCGTCGGCAATCGGGTCCTGCTGGTCGTCGCCCTCGGTCAGCACGGTGTAAAACGCCGTGATCGAGCCGCCGCCCGGGCGGCCGTTGCCGGCGCGCTCGACCAGTGCCGGCAGTTTGGCGAACACCGAAGGCGGATAGCCCTTGGTCGCCGGCGGCTCGCCGATGGCGAGCGCGATTTCGCGCTGCGCCATCGCGTAGCGGGTGAGTGAATCCATGATGAGCAGCACGTTCCGGCCGGCATCGCGGAAATGTTCGGCGATCGAGGTGGCGTAGGCGGCGCCCTGCATCCGCATCAGCGGCGGCGTGTCGGCCGGGGCGGCGACGACGACGGCGCGCGCGAGGCCTGCTTCGCCCAGTATCTGTTCGATGAATTCCTTCACCTCGCGGCCGCGTTCGCCGATCAGGCCGACGACGATGACGTCGGCCGAGGTGTAGCGCGCCATCATGCCGAGCAGCACGCTTTTGCCCACGCCGGAGCCGGCGAACAGCCCCATGCGCTGGCCGCGTCCGACGGTGAGCAGGCTGTTGATCGCGCGCACGCCGACATCGAGCGGTTCGGCGATGGGCGCGCGCGCGAGCGGATTGGCGGCGCGGCGGGACAGCGGCGCGCTGGCTTCCGCCTGCACCGGGCCGAGGCTGTCGAGCGCGCGGCCGTTGCTGTCGAGCACGCGGCCGAGCAGTCCCCAGCCGACGGGCAGGTGGCGGGTGCGGTCGCTGGGGCGGCGGCGTGGATGCTTGACCTGGCCGACGCCGGGCAGGGTGGGGATGACCTCGGCGGGAAACACCTGCGCGCCGGGAACGATGCCCTCGATTTCGCTTTGCGGCATGAGATAGAGCCGTTCGCCGGCGAAGCCGACGACTTCGGCTTCGAGCGTCGAGCCGTTGGGAAGCGGCACGGTGCAGGCGCTGCCGACGGCCAGCTTCAGCCCCACCGCTTCCATCACCAGGCCGGCCACCCGGGTGACGCGGCCGGATACGCGCATCGGTTCGGCGATGGCGACGAGTTCGCGGCAGTCCGCGAGATAGGCGTGCCAGCGCTCGGCGTGCGGGCTCACGCGAGCCACCCGGCGTTCTGGCCGAGCGCCGCCGCCAGCCGCTGCCAGCGGACCGGGAGCGTGGCGTCGATCTGGTTGCTGGGCGTTTCCACGCGGCAGCCGCCGGCTTCGATCGTCGCGTCCTCGGCGAGCTGCCAGCCGGTTTTGGCCAGCTCGTCGCCGATGCGTTGCTGCACCAGCGCGAGATCGTCGGGGTGAAGATAGAGCAGGGCGGGCTGCTGCATCGCCGGCAGATAGCGCACCGCTTCGCGCACCACCGGAATCACGCGCTCGGGCTGGACGGCGAGCGCCGATTTGAGCATCGCTCGCGCAAGATCGAGCGCCAGATCCAGCAGTTGCTGCGAAACCGTTTCGTCGGTCTGCCGGGTCTGTTCGGCAAAGCCGGCCGCGAGCTGTGCCAGCCGTGCCGCCTCGCCCGCCGCCGCTTCGCGGCCTTCGGCCAGTCCCGCCGCCAGGCCTTCGGCGTGGCCCGCCGCATACGCTTCTTCGCGTGCCTGTTCCTGGATGGCGTCGATCTCCTCGATGGTCGGCAGACTGATACTGCCGGGCCGCACCGGCAGGTCGCGCGGTGCGGCGTCGAAACGCGCGGGTTCCCAGACCCGGTAGACGGGCGGCGCCTCGTCCTGGACGGCGCGGCGGGCTCGGGCGTCAGACATAGGCTTCCTCGCCCTTCGCGCCCAGCGACAACTGGCCTTCGTCGGCGAGCCGGCGGATGATGGTGAGTATCTCGCGCTGCTGCGCTTCCACTTCGGAAAGCTTGACCGGCCCCTTGGATTCGAGGTCTTCGCGCATCATTTCGGCCGCGCGCTGCGACATGTTCTTGAAGATTTTCTCTCGCAGTTCCTCGTTGGCGCCCTTCAGCGCAATGATGAGCGAATCCGACTGCACTTCGCGCAGGATGAGCTGGATGCCGCGATCCTCGATGTCCAGGATGTTCTCGAACACGAACATCTCGTCCATGATCTTCTGCGCCATGTCGGGATCGTAGTTCTTCAGGTATTCCATCGCCGAGGATTCGTTGTCGCCGCTCATGAAATTGAGAATGTCGGCAGCGACGCGGGTGCCGCCCATGTTCTGTTTCTTGGCCGCGTTGCCGCCCGACAGCAGCTTCGACAGCACATCGTTCAGCTCCCGCAGCGCGGTCGGCTGCACGCCCGAGAGCGTGGCGATGCGCAAGAGCACGTCGTTGCGCAGGCGCTCGGTGAACTGCTGCAGGATTTCGCTGGCCTGGTCGCTTTCCAGATGCACGAGGATGGTGGCGATGGTCTGCGGGTGTTCGTTCTGGATGAGGTCGGCGACCGATTCGGCGTCCATCCATTTCAGGCTTTCGATACCGCTGGCGTCGCCGCCGCCGCCGAGTATGCGGTTGAGCAGCGACGAGGCCTTGTCGTCGCCGAGCGCCTTGGTGAGCACCGAACGGATGTATTCGTCCGAGTCCAGCCCCAGGCTGGAATTCTGGTCGGCGACCTCGTTGAAACTGGCGAGCGCCTGCTCGACCTGTTCGCGCGGGATCGCCTTCATCGAGGTCATGGCCTCGCCGAGCTTCTGCACCTCGCGCGGGCCCAGGTATTTCATCACCTCGGCCGCGCCTTCCTCGCCCAGGGCGAGCATCAGCACGGCGGCCTTGTGGATGCCGGTATCACTCATTGTTTCCGCCTACCCAGGTTTTCACGATGTTGGCGACCACGCGCGGATCGTCCTTGGCGAGCTGCTGCGCCCGCGCCAGGTTGTCCTGGTAGTCGCGCTGGCCGGGCGGCAGCGCGATCATGCCGTCGGCGCCGGCCAGCTGCGGATGGCCGGCCGCACCATGCGCCCCCGGCGCGGGCAGCGCCAGCGGTTCGGACAGCTTTTTCATCAGGGGTTTCAGCACCCGCAGATACAGCAGCAGCAGCGCGATTCCCATCAGCAGATACTTGCCGGCGCTCATGGCCATGCCGATCACCGGGGGCTGTTTCCACAGCGGCGTCTCGGGGACGACTTCGGCTTCCGGCACGGCGAAGGGGCTGTTCACCACGTTGAGCGTGTCGCCGCGCGCCGCGTTGTAACCCATGGCTTCCTTGACCAGATCGTTGATCTGGCTCATCTCGGCGGCGGACAGCGGCTTGTAGCTGACCTTCCCGTCCTTGTCCACGTGCTTGCGATGATTGACCACGACCGCGACCGACAGCCGCTTGAGACCGCCGCCGCCCTGTTGCACGTACTGGATGGTCTTGTCGATTTCATAGTTGACCGTGGCGTCCTTGCGCGTGGCGACCGGCGGCGGGCTGGCCGGCGCCGCGTTCGCGGCGGGAGGCGGGGCGACAATGGGCGCCGTGGCGGGGGCCGGCGGCTGGTTGGAAAGCGCGCCTGGCACGCCGGCGACGCTGCCCGAGGGCTGGCTCGATTCGCAGGTCTGCTGGCTGCGGATCGCCATCGCGTCGGGGGTCTGGTTCG
>CAZOVQ010000127.1:0-5537 GCA_964583195.1 uncultured Thiobacillus sp. | reverse complement strand
TCCTCGATGCGCGATTTCAGGTGCGCGGGCAGGCGCTTTTCCTTCGCCACGGCGTCTACGTTCACATCCATCATCACCAGCCAGCCCTGACCGTTCTCATCCTCGATCAGTGCGATGCGGCAGGGCATGTAAACCGAGAAATCGAGGTTCAGCTCGATCAGATCCTTGGCCGTGATGGCGTCGCAGAACTGGAAAATGGTGATCGTGCGCTGCCTGGTGTCGATCATCGCCTCCACCTGCTTCGACAGGGGGAGTTCGGCAACCAGCTTGAGGTTGAGCGCATTGGCGCGCAGCCGCATCGAATCGGCGGCGTCGCCAAGACTGACCGAGCGGTCGATCGCCACCTTGTAGACGTCGGTGGGTGCGGCGTGGCGGGTCTGCGGCGCGGCAGCCACAGGCAGGGCGGCCATGCCGGACAGGGCACCGAGCAGAACGAGAACGTAAGGGCGCATGGGAAATTCTTGGAGGCAAGTCGGGGGGGCCGATGCTACAGCCCGCGCCTGCGCACCTGCATTCACGCGGGCAAGCGTCGCGTCCCGCAGCGATCAGACGCGCTTATGCGGACTCGCGGCAGAGTGCAAGCGCCTTCCGGTAATGCTGGCACGCTTCGCCGGGCTGGCCGCTGTGCGTCTTGAGTTCGGCCATGCGCACATGGGCTTCGGTGCTGGGCGCAATGGCGAGACTGGCTTCGAGGTAACTTTGTGCCTTGCCCCACAATTGCTGCGCACTGCACAGCTGCGCCAGCGCCAGCAGCAGATGCGCATCGCGCGGTCGTGCGTGCAGCCATTTCTCGGCCTGCTCGATCTGCCGGCTTGGACTCGCGCCGCGCACTTCGCCATAGAGCACGATCAGTTCCTCGTGCCATCCGTTTTGCAGCGCCGATTCCAGCACATCCAGCGCGGTGTCGTGACCGCCGCGCCGGAGAAAGGCGCGGGCGGCGGCGCGCGCGACTAGCGGGTCGGTCTTGAAGCCGGCCGGTATTTTCTTCCAGTATTCGAGCAGGGCGCGGTCGTCGTCGGCGCGCCGCTTGAGATTTTCGGCGTAGGCCGCGCGCCGCAACGCTTCCGCACGCGCCGGCTCGATCGCCTGGGCGCGCGTCAGGGCATCGATGAGCCTGTCCACGTCGTCCCATTGTCCGGTCATCTGGCGCGCTTTCAGTTCCAGTTCGAGCAGGGCGGGGTGTTGCGGCGCAATGGCCCGTGCAGCGCGAATCGCCGCCAGCGCGCCACTCGTGTCCTTGGCGTCCAGACAGGTTTCCGCTTCGAGCAATTGCGCCGCGAGCCCGGCACCGTGCTCGCCTGCCTCGCGCACATGGCGTTCCCGCACGGGCGTCGCACGCATGGCCTGCGCGGCACGCGCAGCCAGCACGCGCGCCAGTCCGGTGCGTTCGTCGCTGTCTGCGCCCTGCCATGCGCCGAGCGCCTGCTCGGCATCCTGGAAACGGAATTCCGCAAACGCCCTGAGCCCGCCGACGAAATTCTCGTCGCGCCTTTTCGCGGCTCGGCGCTCGCGCTGCGCGCGCACGATACCAGGCAAGCCGAGCGTGAGCATGGCCAGGCGCAACAGGATGACGCCGCCGACGACCAGCCCCGTCAGCAGCAGCACGAAGCTGATGAAGGAAATTTCCAGCCGCCACGGCGGATACACCAGCACGACGTAACCGGGATCGTAGCGGCCGGCCATGGCCAGTGCGATGGCCAGCACCACCACCACGACGAGCGAGACGAGGCCGCGCATCAGTGCGCTCCCTTGTAGGCTTCCAGCGCGGCGAGGCTGGCGTCGATGCCGGGCAGTTTGATCGCGATGTCGAGGTGGGCGAGCCGGTCGACCTCCTTCAGCGCGGCTGCCACGCCGGCATCGCGCACATTGAAGTAACGGCCGAGCAGATCGGAAACCGCCTTGAGATCGGCGCGGAACGCCGCCTCATCCCTTGCCATCAGCGCCAGCCGCGCGGAAAGCAGGCGCAGGCGTAGATTTTCGCGCAGGAAATAGG
Source organism: uncultured Thiobacillus sp. (assembly GCA_964583195.1). Taxonomy (GTDB): domain Bacteria; phylum Pseudomonadota; class Gammaproteobacteria; order Burkholderiales; family Thiobacillaceae; genus Thiobacillus. Next base: position 3,544 of record CAZOVQ010000127.1, on the reverse strand, counting down.
TCTGGGTGGGCGGCAGCAGCACGGCTTCATTGCCTTCGATGCGGCGGATTTGCACCAGCCGCTTCAATTCGCTCCAGAGCTCCCACCCCAGGCTCGCGGCATCGGCGGTGTGCGGCGCGGAAGCCGCCTCGGAGGCCTGTGCAAAGGCCAGCGGCCAGCTCGCATGGCGGGCGACCAGCGCCTCGATGCGCGCACTGGCGCCCACTTCGTCTAGCGAAGGCGCGGCACGCAGGTTCGCCAGATCGGCGGCAATGGCGCGACGCAGGTTGGTGAACTGCGGTTTGTCGAGACGCGCCAGACGGGTGTCGGTGCCTTCCAGCGCGACGATCGCCGCCTTCACGTTGCCGGTCAGTTGCAACTGCTGCGCGGCGGTGAGCAACACCTGTTCGATTTCGGCGAGCGCCCATTGGTCGCGTCCCTGCGCCAGTTCCTTGTACAGCGTCTCCAGCGCCAGTTGCTGTTGCTGGGAACCCGTCAGCTGGGTTTCGATGCGCGCGACCCTTTCGCCGATCTGACGCATCGCGTCGTCGGCATTTTTCGCCAGCAGCCGGGTTTCACTCGCGGTCTTTCCGGATTCCGCAAGCTGCCGGCCTAGTTCGGATTTGAGATCGCGTATGCGTTCGCGACTGTCGGACCACGACCAGGCGGCGACCGCAAAAGCGAGCACGGCGAGGATGAGCGCGATCAGGGCGGGGATGAAAACCGGCGCACGCGGCGCGACGGGAACGGATGCGGCGGTTTCGGGTGTGTCGGTCATCGAGTTGCCTGCGCGTTGAACCAGTGGATCATGCCGGCGACGAGGCCGGCATCGCCACCCGGCGTGGGAATTGCCCGGACGATGCCGGCCTCGCGTGCGGCCGCTGCGATTTTCTCATGCGGCACGAAAAGCGGGGTGGCCGCGAGCAGCGGCGCCCCGGACTGCCCCAGCATTGCACCCAGATTGGCGAGTGTTTCCGCGCTCGCCACCGTTACCGCATCGATACCGCCGGCGCGCCAGCGCGCGAGCAGGGGCGCGGCATCTGCGCGCGGGCGGCAACGCCGGTAGCATTCGAGGTAGCGCACGTCCGCACCACGCGCCGCAAGCGTGTCGGCCAGAAGCGGCCGCCCGCCGACGCCACGCACGATGACGATGCGCCGGCCGGCGACGTCGGCCAGTTGCGGCATCGCCAGCAGAGCCTCGCTGTCCTGCCCGGCCGGTACGGCGACGTCGCCGACGCCGGCCTCGGCCAGCGCGCGCGCCGAACCCGGCCCCACCGCGAACACCCGCATGCCAGCCGGCAATCCGCCCAGCGCCGCCATGCCGAAACGGACCGCGTTGGGGCTGACGAAGATGGCAATGTCGGCAGCCGCGAGATCGCGCGCGGCGGTTTCATCCAGAGGCACGACCTCGATCGCCAGGGCCGGAAAAACGACCGCCTCGCCTCCCGCCGCCCGGATCGCTTCGGCCAGCGCGGCCGCCTGGTGCGCCGGCCGTGTCACCAGGATGCCCCGGCCGGCGAGCGCAGCCGTCATCGAGACAGGCTGTCGAGAATGGCGCGCGCGCCGCGCGCCAGCAGTTTGTCCGCGAGCGCCTGGCCGACCGCCTCCGGGTCGGTGGCCTCGCCCGTCGCCGTGTCATGGAGGTAGCGGCCGCCGTCGGGATCGGCAACAAAACCGGCGATGTGCAGCACGCCGCCTTGACGCACCGCGTGGGCGCCGAGCGGCACCTGGCAACTGCCACCGAGCACGCGGCTGACGTGGCGCTCGGCACGCACGCAGGCAGCGGTTTCGGGATGTTCGAGCGCGGCAACGAGGGCGGCGACATCCGTCCTGTCGGCGCGAATCTCGATGCCGAGCGCGCCCTGGCCCGCTGCCGGAATGCTCTCTTCCAGCGGCAGGAGGCTCTTGATGCGATGCCCAAGCCCCAGGCGCTTGAGGCCGGCGGCGGCAAGCAGTATGGCGTCGAACTGGCCTTCGTCGAGTTTCCCGAGACGCGTGCCGACGTTGCCTCGCAGCGGCTTCACCGCAAGATGCGGATAGCGCGCCCGCAATTGCGCCTCACGGCGCAGGCTGGAGGTGCCGACCACGGCGCCGGGCGGCAGCTCGGACAGCTTGTCGTACTGGATCGAGACGAAAGCGTCGCGCGGGTCCTCGCGCTCGCCGATCGCAGCCAGCACGAAGCCCGGCGGCAATTCCATCGGCACGTCCTTCATCGAATGCACGGCGAGATCGGCCCGGCCCTCATCGAGGGCAAGCTCCAGTTCCTTGACAAAAAGGCCCTTGCCGCCGATTTTCGCAAGTGCCGTGTCGAGAATCTGGTCACCACGCGTGGTCATGCCTAGAATTCCGACCGTGCATTGCGGATGCAGCGCGGCAAGACGGTCGCGGATATGCTCCGCCTGCCACAGGGCGAGGGCACTTTCACGGGATGCGATGGTCAGGGTCTGCATGGCGGTGGGAATGTACTCTTACAATGATTGCGCAATGACGCGACACTGCCCGGAAGTGTCCGCATCCAGACGCGGAGGAGGAAACGCATGGCACGACTGATCGCAGCCTGGGCGCTGATTCTAGCATGGGGCCTTGCGCCGTCCGCGCCGGCCCGCGCCGCGGACGGACTCGTCCATGCGAGGAATTTCCAGGCCGACGCGCGCGCCACGGCCCGCCGCAAACTGCCCTTTCTGGTCATTTTCACCAGCCCAGGCTGCCACTATTGCGAGATCGTCAAGCGCGACTATCTCATCCCCATGCACAAGGATACGGCCTACCGCGACAAGGTCGCGATACGCGAAGTGACCGTCGGATCGGATACGCCGCTCGTCGATTTCGACGGTACGAAAACCACAGAAGGCGCGTTCGCCGCCGCGCACAAGGTCTTCATGGTACCCACGGTGAAAGTGCTCGACCCCACGGGCAACGATGCAGCCGAGGCCATCGTCGGCCTGCTCACGCCGGATTACTACTTCGGGTATCTCGAAGCGGCCATCGAAGAGGGCCTGAGAAAAACGCGCGGCAAATAATCCGCTGCGTGGCACTGCCCACGATCTGTAAAATCCGCGCCATGGGAGCATCCGCGTGAAAACCCTGCTGGCCGACGACCATCCGCTGATGCGTGAAGGGGTGCGCCAGGTGCTCGCGCAACTGGCGCCGCCGGTCGACATTCTCGACGCGCACGACTACCCCAGCCTGTTCGCGGTGGCCGCCGCGCACCCGGACCTCGACCTTGCCCTGGTCGATCTCAACATGCCAGGGCTGGTTGGCCTGCAGGGCGTCAGCCGGTTTCGTCACCACTTCCCCGACATTCCGCTGGTCGTGCTGTCCGCATCGGAATCGCCTCACGACATCCGCGGCGCGCTCGAAGCCGGCGCGCTCGGCTACATTCCCAAGGCCGCCGACACCGGAACCATGCTTGCCGCCTTGCAGCAGGTGCTGGCGGGCGACCTCTACGTGCCCCCATGTCTGGCGCAACAGGCCGAAGCGACGGGCACACGCACTACGGGCACAACTCGTCGACGGACGTGAAAGCGGCCACCGAGCACCCGATTCTCACGGGCGTTGCGCGCGA
>CAZOVQ010000126.1:0-5593 GCA_964583195.1 uncultured Thiobacillus sp. | reverse complement strand
GTTCCGGCATGTAGTCGAAGTTCATGCCGTACAGGCTGAACACCACGGTCGGCAGGGCGAGCAGCGCACCCCAGCCGGCGAGTTTCTGCACCGATTCGTTCTGCTTCAGCGACAACGTGGCCAGATGGAACTGCATCGCGTCGGAGGTCGTCAGCCGCAGGCGGTCGATGGCGCGCGAGATGCGCACGGCATGGTCGTGCACGTCGCGGTAATAGGCCTTGAGTTCGCGCGTGGCGAGTTCCGGGTGCAGGCGTGTCAGGTTCTGGATGATTTCCTGCATGGGATCGGCGGTGTCGTGCAGCGCGGTCAGGTCGCGTTTCATTTCGTAGAGGCGCGCCAGCATTTCCCGCCCGACCGGCTCGCCGCCCATCAGGCGGCTTTCCAGCGCGCGGAAGCGCTCCAGCATGCCTTCGATCACCGGGCGGAAGCGGTCGACGACGAGGTCGAGAACGAGATAGAGCGCGAACGGCGCGCCTGCCCGCGTACCGTGGTTCGGAAGCCGCAGGCGTTCGCCGACGCGCTGGTAGCCCTCCCCGGCGTCATGGCGGATGGCGACGACGTAGTTCGTGCCGACGAACAAATGGGTTTCGCCGAATTCGAGCCGGCCGTTCCATAACTGCACGGTGCGGGTGGCAATGAAGAGGTGTCCTTCATATTCCTCCAGCTTGGGCCGCTGATGCGCGGAAATCGCGTCTTCCAGCGCCAGCGCGTGCAAGCCCAGTTCGTCGCCGAGGCGGGCGATGGTCTGACTGCCCGGCGATTTCAGTTCGATCCAGAGAAAACGGTCCGGCCTGCCGGCGTGTTCGCTGATATCGTCGAAGGGAAGGCTGCGGGCCTGGCCGTCCTGAATGAGCAGGCAGTCGATATTGGACTCCGGCAATCGAAATCGGATGAAGTGGCAATTCTAACGCGCATGGCGACTCGCATACCTGCGTATGATGAAACGTCGATTCGACATGACCGCCCGGCGCCGCAAAAGTTTGCAGGCCTGCGATCCGATATAGGGTCGTATGGACTGAAACGGAGGGTGCATGAAATATCTGCTGGGCTGTCTGGCCTGTCTGCTCGGCCTGCATGGGGGGGCGGGGGCGGCGGAGCCCCATGCCTTCGGCGTGCTCAATCAGCATAGCCTGCAGATGACCGCCGCGTACTGGAATCCCATACTGGCCTACGTTTCCGCGCGTTCGGGCGTGCCGCTCGAACTGCACATCGGGCGCACGGCCAAGGAAACCACCGACAACGCAGTCGCCGGCAAGCTCGATTTCGTCTACACCAATCACCTGTTCACGCCCCGGCGCGCGCAGCTCGGATGGCGCGTGCTGGCACGACGGGATACGCCCGGCATACGGGGCCAGATCGTGGTGCCGGAGGACTCGCCCGTGCGCACGCTGGCGGCGCTCACGGGCAGAACGGTGGCCTTTCCCAACCCCTACGCCTTCGTCGGCTATTACCTGCCGATGGAGCGGCTCCTCGCCGCCGGCATCCGGGTGACGCCCCTGTTCACCGGCAACCAGGAAGCGGCGATGGCGCAGCTGACCGCCGGCCGTGCCGACGCGGCAGGAGTGAATCAACACGTGATGCAGAGCTATGCCCGACGGACCGGGATGAAGGTTCGCGTGCTCTGGGAATCGGAAGCGTATTTCGACCTGGCCATCATGGCCGCACCGGGCATCGACGCGGGCGATGCCGAGAAGGTCCGGCAGGCCTTTGCCGGCATGGCGCGCGACCCGGAGGGGCAAAAAATCCTGCAACGGGCCGCTGGCGCCGTCGGCGCCAAGCGGGAGCCGGGTTTCGTCGCGGCGGACGACGCGGACTATGCCAACTACCGTCGTTTCTTCGAGCGCACGCAGGTGCCGCTGAGCGAGTGATGCCATGCGCGTGACCCCGGGCCTGCAGACCCGCATACTCGGCGTGGTGCTGGTGCTGGTGCTGGCCATGTACGGTGCGGCGCTCGGTGTGTTGGGGCTGCCCATGAAGGAACGCGCCCAGGCTCAACTCCAGGCCAACGCCGAACGTGAGCTGTCGGCGATCAGGACGGCGATCACCGATGCCCTGCTGTTGCGCGATTACCCCGCCGTCGAGCAGACGCTGCGCGCCCGTGTGCAGGGGTTTCATGTGCATTCGCTCCGTTTCGAGACAGGCGCTTTGCGCATCGAGGCCGGCGAGCCGGTTCCCGTGCCGGCTGCGCCGCACTGGTTTGTCGCGCTTCTCGACATGCGCATGGCGCATGCGTCGGAGGTGATTTCGATGGGCGGCGTGCCTTACGGCACGCTCGCCGTCGCGCTCGACCCGGCGCCGGTGCTGGATACATTCTGGGCCCTGGCGGTGCGCTTCACCCTGCTGGCGGGGGCGAGCCTGTTGTGTGTGGCGTTTCTGCTCTACGGGCTGCTCACGGTCAGCCTGCGCGGGCTCGTCGAAATGCGTGACGCGGCCAGGCTGATCGAATCGGGCAATCTCGCCGCACGGGCGCGCATGCGGCGCGGCTCGCCCCCGGAAGTGCGCACAACCCAAATCGCCTTCAACCACATGGCCGAGCGCGTGCAGGCGCAGGTGGCGGCGCTGGAAAGCGAGCGGGCGCAGGTGCAGCTGGAAAAAGAGCGTCTGCGCGTCATCATCGAATCGATAGGCGACGGCGTGCTGGTGACCGATGCCGCCGGGCGAGTCGATTTTCTCAACCCCAGGGCGGAGGAACTGACCGGATACCGCAACGACGAGGCGCATGGCCTCGATGCGGCGGCGGTGCTTTCACTGGTCGACGAGATGAGCGGCGAGGCGATCCCCAGCCCGCTCGAATCCGCCCTGCGACGCGACGCGACGGTTGCGCTCGATGCGCATGTACAGATCCGCCGCCGCGACGGCAAACTCATCGCGATCAGCGACAGCGCCTCGCCCGTGCATGCCGCCGATGGCCGCATTCAGGGCGGGGTGCTGGTGTTCCAGGACGAGACCGAGCGGCGCCGTCTGATGCAGCGCCTGATCTGGCAGGCCGAACGCGATCCTCTGACCGGGCTGTACAACCGGCGGGCGATGGAAGAACGGCTGAGCGCGGCGCTCGGCGCGCTGCGGCAGGGCCCTTGCGCCTACGTGTTCTGCTATATCGACCTCGATCGCTTCAAGCTGGTGAACGACAGCTGCGGCCATCGCGCGGGCGATGCGCTGCTGCAGAAACTGACCGTGATCCTGGCGCGCCGGGTCGAGGACACGCCGCATTGCCTGGCCCGCCTGGGGGGCGACGAATTCGGTCTGCTGTTCGTCGATACCGCGCTGCCCGACGCGCTCGACCGCGTGCAGACGCTGCGCGACGAAATCGGCCGCTTCCGTTTCGAATGGGATGACAAGGTCTTCCGCCTGGGCGTGAGCTTCGGCGTGACCGCGCTCGACGCCGGCATGACCGACGTCGGCGAAATCCTCGCCCAGGCGGACACGGCCTGCTATCACGCGAAATCGCTGGGTGGCAACGTCATCCAGGTCTACGAGAAGACGCATCCCGGACTGCGCAGGATCAGCGACGAGATGGCCTGGATCGGCGTCATCACGCGCGCCTTCGAGGCGCACCGCTTCGTGCTCTACCGGCAGGAAAAAGTCGCGCTGTCGGGCGGGGGGCGCGGCCGGCATTACGAGGTGCTCATACGGATGCGCGGGGACGACGACGCGATTATCTCCCCCGGCGAATTCCTGCCCGCCGCCGAGCGCTACGGACTTGCGCTCAGCTTCGACCGCTGGGTGGTGCGCAACGTGTTCGCCTGGCTCGATACGCACCCCGAAGACACGGCCTGCTATGCGCTCAACCTGTCGGGCCGCAGCCTGTCCGACCCGGGAACCGCCGATTTCGTGCTGGCCGAGATCGACAAATGCCAGTTCGATCCCGCGCGCATCAGCTTCGAGGTCACCGAGACCGCGGCCATCGACAACCTCGATACCTGCGAGCGCATCATCCTCGCACTCAAGTCACGCGGCATCCAGTTTGCGCTGGACGACTTTGGCCGGGGCCAGTCGTCGTTCGGCTACCTCAAGCGCCTGCCGGTGGCCAGCCTCAAGATCGACGGCGATTTTGTGCGCGGCCTCGATACCGATCGCGAGAAACTCGCCATCGTCAAGGCCATGCACACGCTGGCGCACGAACTGGGCAAGCAGACCGTGGCGGAACAGGTGGAGACCGAGGCCGAACTGGCCTGCCTGAAGGCGCTGGGAATTGATTACGTGCAGGGCTACCTGCTCGACCGCCCCGCGCCGCTGGCGGTCTGATCGCGCAGCCGCGCGTAGAGGTCGACGTAGGCCGAAACGATGGCGGCTTCCGAGTGGCGCGCCTCGATTTCCCGTGCGCCCGCCGCGACGATGCGCGCGCGCGTGTCCCCGGCAAGCGCGAGCGCGCGGCGCAGCGTGCCGGCCAGCCCTTCTGGGTCGGCGAGCGGGGCAAGCAGACCATTCTCGCCGTCGCGCATTAGCTCCAGCGGGCCCTGCGCGCGGGTGGAGACGACGAGCGTCCGGTTGGCCCAGGCTTCGAGGATGACGTTGCCCAGGGGCTCGTGTACCGAGGCGCAGACGAACACGTCGGCGAGCTGGTAATACGGGGCCGGGTCGGCCTGCCAGCCGGCCCAGTGCACGCGTGCGGCGATGTCGAGCGCGTGGCCAAGCTGCATCAATTCGGTTCGCAGGGGACCGTCACCCACCATCAGCAGATGCAGGGGGGTATCGTCGAGGTGATCGGGCAGACGCGCGAAGGCATGCAGCAGATCCGCCCAGCCCTTGTTCGGATGCAGGCGCCCCAGTCCGAGCACGATGCGGCAGCCGGTCAGTCCGAGGCCCGCGCGCAGCGCGTCGCGTTGCGCTGCGGGGATGGCGGACGGCACGTCGGCGAAATTGCCCAGATGGAAGGCTCGCGATGCAGGCAGCCCATTTTCGACCAGGTAATCGCGGATGCCTCGGGTGTTGCCGATCCAGGCATGCGCGTGGCGATAGCCCTTGAGATTGTAGAAGCCGCCCAGTCGCGCGAGATGCACCGGCAGGCGGCCGCGCGGCAGGTGCACGATGCGGGTGGCGCGGCCCATGTAGGTCTGCACGATGTCGGGCCGGAAATCGCGGATGGCGCGCCCGATCTTCCAGCGCGACCACAGGTCCCAGACGCCTGCCATGGGCGCGTGGTACTGGCGGATGCCCGGATCGATCATGCCGGCGATCGCGCCGTCTGCAACGGTGATCGCGGCAACCGGTTCGCCACGCTGCGCCAGCGCGTTGATAAGGCGCGCGGCGAAACGCTCGGCGCCGCCCGAGCCCTTGCCGCCGATGACGTGCAGGCTTTTGGGGTGAGGGGTGTGCAAACCCGGGCTATCCATTCATGACCGATGAACGAAACTGCCAAGCATCAAAGTGTGAGTGCCGGGCAGTAGGTCGGCAACACTTTGCCGACATGCGCGCTAAAAAGGCAAGGCGAGTGCGGGGGCCTGCGCGTGGAGCACCCGCCGGAAATCGGCCTGGATCTTTTCCAGCGCCGCGGCGTTGTCGGCCTCGAAGCGCAGCACGATCACCGGCGTGGTGTTCGACGGGCGCGCGAGGCCAAAGCCGTCGGCGTATTCCACGCGCAGGCCGTCGAGGG
>CAZOVQ010000125.1:0-5622 GCA_964583195.1 uncultured Thiobacillus sp. | reverse complement strand
TACCGGCCTGTCACGCCGGGGGTCGCGGGTTCGAGTCCCGTCCACTCCGCCAACATCAAAAAGGCGAACGCAAGTTCGCCTTTTTTTCATGTGCGCCTGGAACTCCATTGGGCGCAAGGCTGCCCGATATTTCCAGGTTCATCGAGGCGCACAGACCGGGCGAATTGAAACCCCGACAGGCATGCGGGTAGAATGCTCGCCGACCATGTGCGAATTTTTATGAAGAACTTCACCCGCCATCTTGGATGGGCGGCAAAAATCCTGGTGTTTCTGGTGGTGCTGGGATTCGCCCTCAAGAACGGCCATCCCGTGACTTTCAATGCCTATCTGGGATATGCCTGGCAGGCGCCGCTGATCGTCATGCTGGGTTTGTCTTTCGCATTGGGTGCGATGGCCGGAATCCTGGCGCTGCTGCCCAAGCTGTTCCGCCTGCGACGCGACATCACTCGCGCCAGAATGGTTGCGGACGATCGCCTGCCGGACCCGCCGACCGACCTTCCTGGCGTCTGAGCGGGTATGGAATTCGAATTCTGGTGGCTGCTGGCGTTTCCGCTTTTCTTCGTGCTGGGGTGGCTGGCTGCAAGAATCGACATCAGGCAGGTGGTGACCGAGTCGCGGGCGCTGCCCGATTCGTATTTTCGCGGTGTGAATTTTCTGCTCAACGAGCAGCCCGACCGCGCCATCGAAGCCTTTCTCGAAGTCGTCAAGCTCGAACCCGAAACCATAGACCTGCATTTCGCGCTGGGCGCCCTGTTTCGCCGGCGCGGCGAGCTCGATCGTGCCATCCGCATGCACGAGAATCTGCTCGAACGCGAAGGGCTCGCCGAGACGCAGCGCCTGCGCGCGATGAGCGAGCTGGGGCAGGATTATCTCAAGGCCGGTCTGCTCGACCGTGCCGAACAGGTGTTCGGCAAACTTATGCAAACCTCGCAGCACGGACAGGCGCGAACCCAGCTGCTGGAGATACACGTCCAGGAAAAGGACTGGGAGAAGGCGATCGCTACCGCGCGTGCGCTGGAAGCGGATACGCGCAAGCCGCTCAACGCCGACATCGCCCACTTCCATTGCGAACTGGCCTTGCAGGAAGCCGCGCGCGGCGATGCCGATGCGGCGGCCCGCCATCTCGACGAGGCGCTCGCCGCCAACCGGCTGTCGGTGCGCGCCAACCTGATGGCGGGTGATCTCGATGCGGCGGCCGGGCGGCACGAGGCGGCCATCGCCCATTGGCGGCTGGTCGAAACGCAGAGCGCAGCGCACATGGCGCTGGGGGTCGATCGCGTGCTCGGCAGCTACCGCCAGCTGGGGCGTCTGGCCGAAGGGGTGCAGTGGCTGCGCGCGTTGCATGCGCGGCAGCCGTCGCAGGATGTGTTTGGCGCCCTGTATCTGGCGGTCTCGGAAAGCGAGGGTGCGGCTGCGGCGACCCGGCTCGCGCGCGAGGAATTGCGGCGCAATCCCAGTCTGCGCACGCTGGACCGGCTGCTCGACGCGCAACTCGTCGACGCGAAGCCGGAGGAACGCGAACTCTTGCAGGTGGAAAAGAATCTGGTTGCCGCGCACAGCCAGCGCATGATGCGTTACCAGTGCGGCAGCTGCGGTTTCAAGGCCAGGCAATTCTTCTGGCGCTGTCCGGCGTGCGGGCGCTGGGACAGTTTCGATCCCGAACGGCATGAAGGGGAAGGCTGAGATGCAAAATTCAAGTTGCCAGGCGCAAGCAATGCGATGAACTCGACCCGGATCGTCGTCGCACTGGATTTTTCTGAAGCAGCGCCGGCGCTGGCGCTGGTGTCGCGGCTCGACCCCGCGCTGTGCCGGCTCAAGGTGGGCAAGGAGCTGTTCACCGCGGCGGGACCGGAGCTGGTGCGCGAACTGGTCGCGCACGGCTTCGAGGTCTTCCTCGATCTGAAATTCCACGACATCCCCAACACCGTGGCTGCGGCATGCCGTGCTGCCGCCCGCCTCGGGGTATGGATGCTCAACGTGCATGCCTCGGGCGGGCGGCGCATGATGACGGCGGCGCGCGAGGCGCTCGCCGACCTGCCGCATCCGCCGCTCCTCGTCGCGGTAACCGTGCTCACCAGCATGAGCGGCGACGAACTTGGCGAAACCGGAATCGCCGCCACCCCGGCCGAGCAGGTGCTGCGGCTGGCGCGCCTGACACAGGCCAGCCAGCTCGACGGCGTGGTCTGTTCGGCGCAGGAAGCCGCCATGTTGCGCGCCGATCTGGGCACCGATTTCCGGTTGGTGACGCCCGGCATCCGCCCAGCCGGCGCCGACGCCGCCGATCAGCGGCGCGTGATGACGCCGGTCGAGGCCCTGAGAGCCGGCGCGACCGACCTGGTGATCGGCCGTCCCATTACCGGTGCGGTCGATCCGCTTGCCGCGCTGCGCCAGATCCGATCCGACATTGAGCACGCAAAAGGAGACTGAAAAATGAAGATCACGGTAATCGGTACGGGTTACGTGGGGCTGGTGACGGGCACCTGTCTGGCCGAGGTCGGCAACGAAGTGCTGTGCCTCGACCTCGATCCGAAGAAGATAGAAACCCTCAGGGGCGGCGGCATTCCTATCTACGAACCCGGGCTGGAAGACATGGTGCGGCGCAACGTCGCTGCCGGTCGGCTGGCCTTCACCACCGACATTGCCGAATCGGTCGCTTTCGGCAAGATTCAGTTCATTGCCGTCGGCACGCCGCCGGACGAGGACGGATCGGCCGACCTGCAATACGTGGTCGCTGCCGCGCGCAACGTCGGTCGCCACATGCAGGATTACAAGCTGGTCGTCGACAAGTCCACCGTGCCGGTCGGCACCGCCGACAGGGTGAGGGCCGCGTTGCAGGAGGAACTGTCGAAACGCGCCGTGGCATTCGAATTTAACGTCGCCTCCAATCCGGAGTTCCTGAAGGAAGGCGCGGCGGTGGATGATTTCATGAAACCCGACCGCATCGTCATCGGCACCGACAGCGAGCGTGCGACGGCATTGCTGCGTCAGCTTTACGCGCCGTTCCAGCGCAACCACGACCGCCTGACGGTGATGGACGTGCGGAGCGCCGAGCTGACCAAATACGCCGCCAACGCCATGCTGGCGACGCGCATTTCCTTCATGAACGAGCTCGCCATCCTGGCGGAAAGACTCGGTGCCGACATCGAGCAGGTGCGTCACGGCATAGGCTCCGATCCGCGCATCGGTTACCACTTCCTCTACGCCGGCTGCGGCTACGGCGGCTCGTGCTTTCCCAAGGATGTGCAGGCGCTGCGGCGTACGGCGCAGGAAAACGGCATCCCGCTGCGTGTGCTCGATGCGGTGGAAGCGGCCAACGACGCGCAGAAGCAGATACTGGTTGACAAGCTGACGGCCCGTTTCGGCACCGACCTGAAAGGCAGGCGCTTCGCCATGTGGGGCCTTGCGTTCAAGCCCAACACCGATGACATGCGCGAAGCACCCAGTCGCACCATGCTCGAAGCGCTGTGGGCTATGGGGGCCATCGTGTCGGCTTACGATCCGGCATCGATGGAGGAAACCCGCCGCATCTACGGCGAGCGTGCCGATCTCTTGCTGGTCGACAGCCCGATGGATGCGCTGAAAGGCGCCGACGCCCTGTTGATCGTCACCGAATGGAAGGTCTTCCGTAGCCCGAACTTCGACACCATGAAGGCGCTGCTGAAAGCGCCGATCGTGTTCGACGGCCGCAACCTCCATGATCCGCAGGCGATGCGCGACATGGGCTTCGAGTATTTCCCGATCGGCCGGGCGTGACCGTTCCCTTCGCCCGGATGCGGCGCGTGCGATGAAGCAGGTCGTCTGCATGAAATGGGGGCCGCTCTACCCCGCCGACTATGTCAACAGGCTCTACGGCATGGTGCGCCGCAACACGAGCGGGCCGTTGCGCTTCGTCTGCATGACGGACGATGCGTGCGGCGTGCGCGGAGAAGTGGAGTGTCTGCCGTGTCCCGAAGTGGACGTGCCGCCGCCGCGCAACATGACGGGTTGGCGAAAAATCGCGCTCTGGGCGAAGACCTTGCCCGGCATGGACGGCGACTGGCTGTTTCTCGATCTCGACGTGGTCGTGACCGGTTCGCTCGACGCGCTGTTCGACTACGCGCCCGGCGTGTCTTTCGTCGTGATGCAGAACTGGACGCAGCCCGGCAGGCGCATCGGCAACACCTCGGTGTTCCGGCTTCGTGTCGGCGCACACCCCTATGTTCACGAACGGCTCGCCCCCGAATTCGCCGAAATTTACCGGAAATACCGCATCGAGCAGACCTACATCTCGCGCACCGTGAGCGAAATGGAATTCTGGCCGGACGACTGGTGCGTGCTGTTCAAGACCCATTGCGTGCCGCCGATGCCGCAACGCTGGTGGAAAGCGCCCTCCCTGCCGCCTGCGGCGCGTGTCGTCGCATTTCCCGGCGTGCCCAATCCGCACGAAGCGGTGCGGGGGGTATGGCCGGTCCGGAAATGGTACAAGAGACTCTACAAGCACATCCGGCCGGCGCTCTGGGTTGACGAGTACTGGAAAGCCTAAAACAATGTGAATTTTCCGCTGTTGCCCGGGCGATGCGCGGATGCCTCTGACGCAGGACGATGCGCTGAAAGCATGAATCCCTACAAATCCATCGAAGACACGGTCGGCAACACGCCGCTGGTGCGCTTGAAGCGTATGCCGGGAATCACCAGCAACGTCGTGCTGGTCAAACTCGAAGGCAACAACCCGGCGGGTTCGGTGAAGGACCGCCCGGCGCTTTCCATGATCGACGCCGCACAGGCGCGTGGCGAGATCAGGCCCGGCGACACCCTGATCGAGGCCACCAGCGGCAACACCGGCATTGCGCTGGCGATGGCGGCGGCGATGCGCGGCTACCGGCTCATCCTCATCATGCCGGAGAACGCCTCGCTCGAACGGCAGCAGACCATGCGCGCCTTCGGCGCGGAATTGCAGCTCGTGAGCCGCGAAGCCGGCATGGAAGGCGCGCGGGATCTGGCCGTCGCCATGGAAAAACAGGGCATCGGCAAAATCCTCGACCAGTTCGCCAATCCCGACAACCCGGAGGCGCATTACCGCAGCACCGGCCCGGAAATCTGGCGCGACACCCAGGGCAGGATCACCCACTTCGTCTCCAGCATGGGCACCACCGGCACCATCATGGGCTGCTCGCGTTTTTTCAAGGAACGCAATCCCGCCATCCAGATCGTCGGCGTGCAGCCGGTGGAAGGCGCGCAGATTCCCGGCATTCGCAAGTGGCCCGAGGAATACGTGCCGGAGATCTGCGACTACGACCGCGTCGATCGCATGATCTACGTCACCCAGTTCGACGCCGAGGAAACCACCCGCCGGCTGGCGCGCGAGGAAGGCATCTTCGCCGGCGTGTCGTCTGGCGGTGCGCTGTGGGCCGCGCTGCAGGTATCGAAGGAAGTCGAGAACGCCGTCATCGTCTCCATCGTCTGCGACCGCGGCGACCGGTATCTGTCGACCGGCGTCTTCCCCGCGTAAGCGGTTGATGGCGAAAACCAAAACGGTCTACACCTGCACCGAGTGCGGCGGGACTTCGCCCAAGTGGCAGGGCCAGTGCCCGCACTGCAATGCCTGGAACACCCTGGTCGAGACCGTCGCCGAAAGTGCCAAGC
>CAZOVQ010000124.1:0-5655 GCA_964583195.1 uncultured Thiobacillus sp. | reverse complement strand
CCTTGGAGGCAAAGAAGTCGAGGAAGCTCTGGCGGATGGCGCTGCTTTTCATGGTTGTGCCCGGGATTTCGCGTGGATGGCTGAAAAAGAACCATTGTATCCGCGAACTTTCTGCAGTCCCCGCTTTGGAGGGCCGGGGAAATGTTTCCCCGTCAGCGGAAAGTGCCCGCATTGCGCGTTGTTTCGCGTGCGACTTCACCGGCAACCGCCATGAATCCGCCGAAGCGCAGAAATTGTGGCAGCAGCCTTTCGGCGGCAAGCGCGACGATAGAACCCGACGGCAGGAAAATGGCGCTGCGGATTCGCACGTCGCGCACCGGCAGTTTCGTCAGGATGCCCAGCACTTCGTCCCGCGTGTGCCAGTGGGCACCACGATAGGTGCTACTGCCGCCGTGACGGCCTTTCTGTCGATACAACAGACTCTCGCGGTTGAGCAGGCCCAGTGCAAAACGCCGTCGCGCCACACGCACCATCTCGCTCAGGGCGATCGGCCATCTGGTGGAAAACACGCAAGGAGGGCAGGAACGTCTACTACCGTTTGACCGGCGAGGCGGTGGCTGATTTCTGGGTGGCGATCCGTTCGCTGGCCGAAGATCGTCTATTCGACTTGCAGGCGGCGCTGGCAAGACTCGCCGAGCATCCGCACGAGCTCAAGCCGCTTTCCGGCAAAAAACTGCTTGAGCTGGCGAAGGCCGGCGACGTCATGGTGCTGGACGTGCGTCCGCCCAGCGAATACGCCGCCGGGCACTTGCTATACGCCCAGTCCATGCCACTCGACGAACTGAAGAAACGCCTGTCGGAACTGCCACGCGACAAACCCATCGTCGCCTACTGCCGCGGCCCTTTCTGCCTGATGGCGGTGGAGGCGGCGGTGTTGCTGAACAAGAAGGGATTCCGCGCTCTACGCTTCGAAGAGGGCGTGGCCGAATGGCGGGCGCATGGTCTGCCGGTTGAAACCGCGACTTTGCCCCGAGAATGAAATAATCCAGCAACTCCCAGTAACCCATTCAACCAACAACGCCCGGAAAGGCACCATGAACAAAACCTTACCGCCCTCTTGGCCAGCCTCGCCCTGCTTGCCTGGCCGGTCCACGCTGACGAGAACCCTGTCGTGGTCGATGCGCTGTCCGGCTGCATGGATTTCGCCGAATACGGCAGCAGCCGCATCTGGCCCGAGCAAATCCCGGAGGGCGACTGGAAGAAAATCTTCATCGTCGACGCGCGCGACGCCGCCCAGTACGCGAAGGAGCACATCCCCGGCGCGGTCAATATCGATTGGCGCCAGGCCGTGGCGCGTCGTACAGAGTTGCCGCAGGACTGCATGGTGGTGATGTACTGCAACTCCGGTTCGCTGTCCGCGCAGGCGGTATTTGCCCTGCGTCTTCTGGGCTACGACAACGTGAAAGTGCTGCAGGGCGGCATCGAGGGCTGGAAGAGGAAAGGCGGCTTCGATGCCTATGCGCGCGCAAGCAGACCCGCGAGCCATTGATGATCGGCAACCTGGCCGGGCAACAAAACCGGAACGGAGAGAGAACCATGAACATTGAACAATTCATTCTTGCCAACGAGCCTGTCATCCGGCTGGGTTTCTTTCTCGGCATCTTCGCCGTGATCGGCATCTGGGAGGTGCGCGCGCCGCGCCGCGCGCTCAGCGTGTCCAAGGCCCTACGCTGGGCCGGCAACCTCGGGCTGGTCGCGCTCAACACCGTCATCCTGCGCCTCGTCTTCCCGCTGGCTGCCGTCGTCATCTTCGAGGTGCTGCTCGACGCCACCGCCATGTTCAACCACGGCAACCTCCGCCTGCCTGCCGCACTCGACCGTGTGTTGCGCCGGGTTGTCGTCACGCCGGACATGCACCGCACCCATCATTCCATCGAAGACGACGAGACCAATTCCAATTTCGGTTTCAATCTCCCCTGGTGGGACCGCCTGTTCGGCACCTACCGCGTGGCCCCGCGCGGAGGACACGAAGGCATGACCCTCGGCATCCGCGATTTCCGCAACCTGCGCGAGGTGGCTCGTCTCGCCGGCATGCTGTGGCTGCCGTTCAAGGGCGAAATCAAGGACTACGCCATCAACCGCCGCAACTACTCCGCAGAGGCAACTCAATGAACCGCGCTGTCCTGCGTGTGCTGCTGGGCCTCGTGTTGCTCGTCGCGGTGGGCGCTGCCCTGGTTTACCGTGACCGTCTCGACCCTGCCGCCCTGAAGGGCTGGGTCGAGAGCGCCGGTGCGGCCGGGCCGCTCGTGTTCGTGGCGCTCTACGCGCTCGCCACGGTGCTGTTTCTGCCCGGCTCCGTGCTCACCCTCGCTGGCGGTGCGCTGTTCGGGCCGCTGTGGGGCACGTTGTGGAATCTGACTGGCGCCACCCTCGGCGCATCGCTCGCCTTCCTGATCGCGCGCAGCCTCGGCGCCGACCGGGTGGCGCGCCGCGCCGGGCCGCGTCTGCAAAGGCTCAACGACGGCGTGAGTACGGAAGGCTGGCGCTTCGTCGCCTTCGTGCGTCTGGTGCCGGTGTTCCCCTTCAACCTGCTGAACTATGCGCTCGGTCTCACCCGCATTCCTTTCGTCACCACCGTCGTCGCCAGCTGGATATTCATGCTGCCGGGCGCTTTCGCCTACTCCTGGTTGGGCTACGCCGGCCGCGAGGCGCTGGCCGGCGGCGAGGGTGCGATTCGCAACGTCCTGATCGCGCTCGCCCTCGTTGCCGCGGTGGCTTTTTTGCCCCGTCTGGTGCGCAAGCTGCGGGAAAAACCCATGCTGCCGGTCGAATCGCTGAAGCAGCAGCTCGACGCCGGCGCCGACGTGCTCGTGCTCGACGTGCGCGTCGCAGCCGACTACTCGGGCGAGATGGGACACGTCGCCGGCGCGCGCAACCTGCCGCTGGAAGCGCTGCCGGCACGGCTGGCGGAACTTGACGCACACAGATCGCGTCCTGTGCGTATCCTGTGCCGCACCGACCGCCGTTCGGCGCAGGCCGTGCACATCCTGAGTGATGCCGGCTTCGCCGACGCACGGGCGATCCGGGGCGGCATGACGGCCTGGCGTGCCAAGGGCTGGCCGGTCGAAGGCGCAAACTGAAAAACGGAAAGGGATTACCCATGTATGAAGTGGTCAAAGACTATTACGGCAATCAACTCAAGGGCAGCGCCGACCTGCGCACCTCGGCGTGTTGCGACGCCAGCCAGATGCCGGACTGGCTGAAACCCCTGCTCGCCCGCATCCATCCCGAAGTCACTGCGCGTTACTACGGCTGCGGCCTGGTGTGTCCCGCGCTGCTCGAAGGCCTGTCCGTGCTCGACCTTGGCTGCGGCTCCGGGCGCGACGTGTATGCCTTGTCGCAACTGGTGGGCGAAACCGGATACGTGCTCGGCGTGGACATGACCGAGGAACAACTCACCGTCGCCGAAGCGCACCGCGAACATCACCGGCAGGCATTCGGCTACGCGCGCGACAACGTCGAATTCAGGCTCGGCTACATCGAGCGCCTCGACGCGCTGGCTCTAGCCGATGCTAGCTTCGACGTCGTCGTGTCCAACTGTGTGATCAATCTCTCGCCCGACAAGGAAGCCGTGCTGCGCCAGGTGCATCGATTGTTGAAGCCCGGCGGGGAACTTTACTTCTCCGACATCTACGCTGACCGCCGCGTGCCGGCCCAGCTGCGCTGCGACCCCGTGCTGTACGGCGAATGCTTAGGCGGCGCGCTCTACTGGAACGACTTTCTCACGCTGGCCGGACGCTGCGGCTTCGCGGATCCGCGTCTCGTCGAAGACCGGCCGATCGCCATCACCGACCCCGCGCTCGCCGCACGCGTCGGCAACACCCGGTTTTATTCCGCCACCTATCGCCTGTTCAAGCTCGATGGTCTGGAGCCCGATTGCGAAGACTACGGCCAGGCTGTGATCTACCACGGCGGCGTCAGAGGGCAGGAGACGCGCTTTCTCCTCGACAAGCATCATGTCATCGAAGCCGGCCGCGTCTTCCCCGTGTGCGGCAACAGCTGGCGCATGCTTGCCAACACCCGCTTCGCGTCGCACTTCGAATTCATCGGCGACTTCTCGCGTCACTACGGAATCTTTGCCGGCTGTGGCGGGGGCCTTCCGTTCGACACCGACAGAGCAGAATCCGGCGCGGCATGCTGCTGAAACGCTGCCGGCCAGCCGGAAGCGAAATCGCCACCGGCCCGCTCACCAGCCCCAGCGGTTGCGTTCCATCTGCCGCTGCAATTCCGTTTCTTCTTCCTCGAACGTGCTCTCGACGTCGCTGGGATGGCAGTCGGGGTCGCGTTCCGCCCGTGCTGGTGTCGGCTTGTAAGGCTGCTGGCCCGAACCGCCGTTCCAGGCAAAAGGATTCTTGAACTGCGGCGGGTCCGGCAGGCAATCGTTTTTGTAGGACGGCGGCCACCCCGTCTCGTGCGGCATGAAGGAAATGGTTTTTTCAAATACCAGCGGCTGGCCAGTGGGTGTGGGCGGCAGCGGTGGCAGGTTCTGGATGGCTTTTCTGGCCAAAGCCGAGACCTTGTCCGACGTGGACCACAATTCCTCTATCTGCGCGAGGCTGCCATCCGGATTGATCGTGATGCGGAAGCGCACCTGCCCCTGGTTCACGCCTTCCACCGCCGTGCCCATCATGCTGCGCACCTGCTGACCCCAGGTGTGGCGGTAGCGCTTGCTGTTCTTGAGCGTGTAGGTGGACGCAAGCTGCCAGTCCGCCGCCGTGGGCGCAGGCGGCGCGGCCATCATCGCGGGGGGCGGTGCGGGGGGCGGCGGCGCATCCTGTGCACGCTGGGCAGGCTTCTTCTCCTGGCGTGGTTCAGGCGGCGGTTTGACTTCCGGTGGCAGCGCAATCTGTACTCGCAGCACCTCGAGTTCCACCGGCGGGGCCGGTAGTGGTTGCACGGCCCACAGCAGCAGCCCAGCATGTGCGCCCAGCGAGAGCGCCAGCGCCAGCGGAAATCGAAACCCGAAGTCAGGCATGGGGTAAGGGGGAAGCTATCCTGGCGAACCGGGATCGAAAAGCGGAAATCCAGAAGCCTGAATTATCTCCCCATGGCCCCAGGGCACTAATGGGTTCTTCTTACCGCCTATTGGCGCGGAGCACGATGCAAAAGGGGAGCAGGCTGGTCAGATTCTTACTGGCTTACTGTGTGTCTGCTTCTCGACCGAAGCGGACTCTTATGGGAAACGCTGTGATAGTCTGCTTTGGGAGCCGGAACTGACGCCCACGAATGCGCAGAAAAATGTGATTTTGAAAGACCAGAACCCAGACTTGTGCTGTGACCCCAGCCTTGTGGAAGTCAGCAGAAAACTGAAGCTGCCCCCTTATCGGTCGATCTGTCGGATGGCCGCAAACTCGGTGTCCCCCTGGCCTATTTCCCACGCTTGCTGCGGGCGACACCTGAGCAGCGTATGCAGTACGAAATGTCTGGCAACGGCACGGGCCTTTACTGGGAGGCGCTGGACGAGGACATCTGCGTGGAAGGTTTATTGATGGGAATCGGTGACCGGACGCAGGGTCTTTCTCTGGCGGCTTGAGGGCGCTCGCGTTTGCCAGAAGTTTATTCGAGCCAGAAGTTTATTCGAGCCAGGAACCTTTAATTTGAATGTTGTTGCTGTGTTGTTGTTACCGGGTCGTCCGCCGGGTGAGCCAGTTGGGG
>CAZOVQ010000123.1:0-5666 GCA_964583195.1 uncultured Thiobacillus sp. | reverse complement strand
GCTGCAACTCGCCCCCGTCCCCGAAGCCGAAACCTGGGCCATGATGCTGGCCGGGTTGGGGTTGACGCATCTGGTGGCCGTGCGCCGGCGCCGGCGCTGATGTGCCTGGGCGGCGCTGCCCAGGGGCAACGGGCGCGGCGCAGGGCCAGCGGGATGGCCCGACGGACGGTGGCTTGCGGCGCTGCGCGCCGCTGTAGAATCCGCAGCCGGCAATCCGCAGCCGGCCGTGAGCGGGGCTGGCGTGTGGCGGCGGACGGCGGCGCATGAGCCGATAAGCTCATCGACCCGACGATGGCATCCGCAAAGACTGCAACATTGGGCGTATAAAGTACTTCCTGTCGTGAGGCCATCCGGGCACAGACCCGGAGGTAGCGACAGAGCCGTCATAAACATGCAGTAAACAACAACAGCAGTGCGCGTGAAAAAGCAGGGGGGCCGGAAAACAGGCACCAGACCGGTCCGGTATTTTCAGGGCCGGGCCGTCCCCGGGACGCCAGCAGCCATCGACCGCGCACGCCGAAAAGGTGTAGCGTGGCGTTCGTCGCTGTGTGTTCCGGGTGTGCGTGCCGTCGCTTGCGTGACGGCAGGCCGGAAAAGACGGCAGGCAGTACCAGAAATGCGGGTAGGCAGATCGCGCAAGCGGCTGCTCCGCGAATAACAGGCAGGTAGCAGTGCGCGTGAAAAGCAGTCGCGCCGTTTCCACGGCGCAAGTCCAGGCCGCCTCCCACGGCCGGACTTCTCTGTGTCGTCCGGATATTCCGGCGACGTCTCATGCGCACGCCAGAAGGCGGTGCGTCGTTCGGCTCCTCATTCTGGCGTGCGCTGGGTTTTGTTTGCCGGTTCCGGCCGGCTCTGAATTTGCGGTGCCGCCTGCCGGGTGGGCGTGCGACGCCGCAAGGTTTTCCACCTCGCCACCCTCTACAAGGAGTCAATAATGAAACGCGTGAACCTGTTGGCCATCGGCCTTCTTGCATTCGCCCAGGCCTTCCCGGCCGCCGCCGCGCCAGTCACGCTGGCTGGCGAGCGTGTCGATTTCACTTTCGACGACGGGCTTCTGGGCCAGTTCGGCATACCTAGCGTGGCCGGCAACGTCTTCTACTTCACGCCTGTCGGTTTCGACGCTCAGTCGGCCGGTGGAGCGAACAGCGGGTTCGATCTGGTCAACCAGACCTTCAACCTGCGCGTGCGCGTGCGCGACGGCTATCGTTTCGACAGCCTGCGCCTGACCGAACGCGGCGACTACGTGCTGCTGGGAAACGGCGCAAGCGCCGAGGTTGGCGGCCAGCTTCGCGTCTTCGACGCGGCGCTGCCGGGCAACGAACGCAGCGTTTCCTTCCTGCCGGACGCGCCCCTGACGCAAACAGGCTTTCCCACCCGCAACTGGAGCGTCGACACCACAATTGCCGTTGCCGACCTGAACGCCGCAACGCTCAACGTCACCCTGCAAAACATCCTGGTGGCGTCCTCGGTGGCCGGTTCGCTCGGCTTCGTCGAGAAGAAATTCGCCGGTCTCGATTTTGCCGTCACCCCCGTCCCCGAAGCCGAAACCTGGGCCATGATGCTCGCCGGTCTGGGTCTGGTGGGGTTCATGGCGGCGCGTCGTCGCGGGGTTTGAAGCCAGGCGGCGGGCGCCACCTTGCGAAAAAAAAGTACAACGCCATGACGCAAGTTCGTGGCGTGGAGCGTGAACCGCCGGCGACAGGCCGGGTACCGCTTGCAAGCATGCGTTCACGCGCACCCTTGACCCGCCTCCCCGGCGGGTCTTTTTTGGCTGCGCCTGCGGGGTTGACCCGCCCTCCATGTTTCGTCGCCAGCAAGGGGCGCCCCGATCAGACCGGTGCATCCCTTTCGTCGCCGTTCAGCGAGACGATCAGCGCGGCATCGTGCGGGTGGGTGTGCAGGAAGGTTGCAAGCCAGGGGTAACAGCCGGCGAATTCGCACTGTCCGAGATATTCGTCGTCCGGGTCGAGCGGATCCCCGCCCAGTTCGCGCAGTGCGGCATCCGCCAGCCGGTCGGCGTCGTCGTCGTCGGGCAACGGGTTTTCAGGGTTCATGGGGTGATCTCCCTTGTGTATGGACGCAGTCCATCTTCCCGCCGCAAGGTGAGAGGTGCGTGACAACGCGCCGCCTTGCGCATGGCCCGAACGCACATCTGGCGCGGCCGTCCCGCATGGCCCGAACGTGCTATGAGGCCGGCATGCCCGTACCCGACGCGCTTAACAAAGTGCTGCCACAGTGTCTGGCGTGCAGCGTAACCGCGTCAGCCTTGGGAGAGGCGTCACGAGCGCGGAATCCCGCCGCACGTCACGCACCACTTGTCAATTCTGCTTTGTTATCCATCTGGAGAACGTCTCATGAAATTCGTCAAATCCCTGCTGGCTCTTGCGCTGGCTACCGCTGCCGGATCGGCCGCCGCTGCCGATATCGATACCTTTCTGGGCAACCTAAGCGGCAGCAGCTTTGCCATCGGCAACTCATTTGCCCCCGGCGCCACGATCAACGACATCTACCGCTTCGACATCATGCCGCTGTCCGCGGTGGCCGGCACCGCGGTCAGCATAGAGCTCGACATTCCCCTGCTGCCCGGCGCCGAATTCGGTCTGGACAATTTCAGCATCGCCTTCTACGACGCCGCCAACAATCTGCTCGCCTCCGACAGCCAGAGCGGCGCGAACGACACCACGCTGGAGATCAGCAATCTCATGCTTGCAGCCGGCACCGGCTATCGCTTCGTGGTGGGGGGGGACGTGATGGGCACGCTGGGTGGAAGTTACGGCGGTGCGCTGGCCGCCGCGCCCGTGCCCGAGGCCGAAACCTACGCCATGATGCTCGCCGGCCTGGGTCTGGTCGGCTTCATGGTATCGCGTCGCCGCCATCTGGCCTGAGCGACGTCTGTCCTCAACGAGTCCGCCGGGCGTGTCGCCCGGCGATTACCGGTTTCTTTCGCTTCGAGGTTTGCATGAAACTCACCGCCGTCGCTCTTTCCCTGTCATTCGCCTTTGCCGCGGGCAGCGCGCTTGCCGCCTGCGAAACCCCCGATACCCGTGCCACCGTCTTCACCGGCATGGTGGATAGCGGCGTAGCCAACCGCACGCTGGAGGACGGCTGCACCTTGAACGATCTGGTCCAGGACGAACCCAACACCTGGGGCAGCAAGTCCGCCTTCCTGCGCCATGTCGCCGCCACCACGCAGCGCCTGAAAACGCAGGGCCTGCTGTCGGGTACCGAACTGGCACGCATACTCAGGGCCGCCACCGCGTCCGATGTCGGCGAGTCGATCACGGTGCGCATAATCTCTTTCAACTATTTTCACGGCAACATCAAGGCGGGCGAGGGGTCGGCTTCCAATCCTGGCATCGCGCGCCTCGCCACCCGCATTCAGGCGCTCAAGGCTGAAAATCCCCTGCACGCGGTGGTCTCGGCCGGCGACATGATAGGCGCCAGCCCGCTCACGTCTGCGCTCTTTCACGACGAGCCGACCATCGAGGCGATGAACCGCATTGGCATCGATTTCAACGCCGTCGGCAACCACGAATTCGACGAGGGTAGGGAAGAGCTGCTGCGCATGCAGCGTGGCGGCAACCACCCGAGCGACTCCAATTCCGGGATGGGGCTCGCCGCCGACCTGGAAAACGGCGCATTCGCCGGTGCGGATTTCGGCTTCCTCGCGGCCAACGTCATCGACCGCGCCACCGGCGACACCCTGCTGCCGGCCTGGCGCGCCAAGGATTTTCTCGGCACGCGCGTCGCCTTCGTCGGCATGACGCTGGAAGGCACGCCGAGCATCGTTTCGCCTGCCGGCATCGTGGGCCTCGAATTCCGTGACGAGGCCGATACCGTCAACGCGCTCATCCCGACGCTGAAGGCGCAGGGCATGGAGAGCATCGTCGTGATGATACACGAGGGCGGCTTCGCCGCCGGCGGCATCAATGGTTGTACCGGCCCCTCGGGTGCCATCGTCGACATCGTCCGCCGTCTCGACCCCGAAATCGACCTGGTCGTCACCGGCCACACCCACCAGGCCTACAACTGCATGCTGCCCACGCGTGACGGCAGTCTCGTGCGCGTCACCTCGGCGGGCCAGTTCGGACGCAACCTCACCGATACGCAACTGCGCATCGACACCCGCACGCGCGACGTGCTGAGCGCCACCTCCACCAACCTCGTCGTCGGCACCGGCAGCACCACCGCCGAAGCGCCTGCGCTCGCCGAGCTGGTTGCGCATTACGATGCCGCATCGACTCTCGCGCGCGAACGCATCGTCGGTCAGATTGCCGCCAGCCTGCGCCGCAGCGCCAATGCCGCCGGCGAATCGGTCATGGGTGACATCATCGCCGACGCGCAGCTCGCCACCACGCGCGCGCCCGGATTCGGCGAGGCGGTTGCTGCTTTCATGAACCCGGGCGGCATCCGGGCCGATCTCGGCTTCGTTTCGCCAGGCACGGTGAAATTCGGCGATCTCTTTGCCGTCCAGCCCTTCGGCAATTCGCTGGTAACCATGACGCTCACCGGCGCCCAGATCGACACCCTGCTCGAACAGCAGTTCACCGGTTGCACCAACAATCAGCCGTTCAACCGCCTGCTTCAGGTATCGCGCGGATTCTCCTACACCTGGAACGCCAGCGGCGGCGCCTGCGACAAGGTCGATATCGCCAGCATCCGTATCGGCGGCGTCGCCATCGATCCGGCGGCGTCCTACCGCATCACCGTCAACAGTTTCCTCGCCGACGGCGGCGACCTGTTCCAGGTGCTGACGGAAGGCGGTGATCGCCTCGGCGGCGCGCAGGACATCGACGCCCTGGAAAACTACCTGGGCGATTTCGGCATCGTCGATCCGGCCACCTATCCCGAGGTGCAGGCCCGCATTCAACGCATCAACTGACCGCATGGCGCCCCTGCCTCCGCGGGAGGAAGGGGCAAGGCCGCGCACGGTTTCACGACACCCCCCATCGATTGAAGGAATCCGATCATGTACGCCAAAACCCTTGCCGCCGCTGTGCTGGCACTGACATTCACCCAGGGCGCGCACGCGGCCGAACAGAACTACGCTTTCAGCGGCGTCTTCGATTCAGGCTCGCTTCTCGGCAAGCACTACGCCGGCACCCTGCGTTTCGACGACGCCGCGCTGGCCGGCGGCGGCGACGAATTCCTGCCCATATCCAGCCTCTCCGTCCAGTTCGACGAGCCGGCCCTGTCGTTCAGCCAGAACGACGCAGAACCCGGATCGATCGCGGAAGCCTTCTTCACCGATGGCGTTTTCCTCGGTGCGCTGTTTTCAGCCGGCACCGCCGACAACACCTTCAGCTTCAGCCTCGTTCCCGGCTTCTTCGACATCGGCGAAGCCTTCCTTGCCTATGACGGCACGGCAGTTGCCGAAGCCGGTTTCGGCACCCTGGTCTACGCACCGGTTCCCGAACCGCGCGACTGGATGCTCCTGCTCGCCGGCATCGTCTTCGTCGGCCTGATGGTCGAGCGTGCCAAGCGCCGGCAGATCTGAGCTTTCAGGCAGCACGTTTTCCGGAAAATCCAAGCGGAATCCACTTTGTCAATTTTGTCCGTAGACGGGGCGGCGTTGATTTGCTGCCCCGCACCTTTTAACCCAGAAAAGGAAACACCATGAAAACCCTCGCCCTTTCCGCACTGCTTGGCCTGGCCTTCGCCATTCC
>CAZOVQ010000122.1:1100-5697 GCA_964583195.1 uncultured Thiobacillus sp. | reverse complement strand
CCCGGTGGTGCCGGAGGTATAGACGATGCTGGCAAGCAGGTCGGCGGCAGGATGTCGCTCGGGAGGTGTCACATCGGCAGCCGCCGCAAGCCAGTCGTCGGCGGCGATGAAGCGCGGATCCCAGTCTGCAAGCTGTTTTTCCGGTGCCCCCAGGCTGACGATGCGGTGCAGACACTGAGCCGCGGCGGCGATTTCGGCGAGTTTGCGGTGTTGGAACCTGCCTTCGACGAGCAGCAGTTTTGCGTCGGCATGGTCGAGGATGTAGGCAGCGTTGTCCGGCCGGTCGTCGAGGTAGAGCGGCACGGTGACGAGGCCGAGACTCAGCGCCGCCTGATCGAAAACCACCCACTCGACGCAGTTCTTCAGCATCACCGCGACTCGGTCGCCGGGAGCGAACCCTTCCTTCGTCAGCGCCCGGCGCCAGCGCTCGACTGCCTGTGCGACCTCGTCCCAAGTATAAGCCCCCCAGGCGCCGCGTGCCTCGTCGTACTGCCGGTAGGCAACCTCCACGCGCGAAGCCGCGACGCGCGCGCGAAACAGTCCGCACAGGGTACCAAGGGCACCGGGATGGAAGGCGTTCGTCGTCATCCGCAAGAACGTTGTAATAACTTGGCTCGCGCATTCATAGCCGCAAACGCCGCGGGGGTCAAGTGCGGCGTCACGCAGCTGTCGCGTCACGCAGCGCGCGGGGTTCACCCCGAAATCAGCGTCAGCTTGTCGGTGCGGGTCAGCCGCTTGATCGCGGCTTCGCGGCGGCAGGCGCCGGCACGGTCAGGGGCGCGCTCGAGATACGCGAGCACGACCGGGCGGCGGCCGCGGGTATAGCGCGCGCCGGTGCCGGCGTTGTGCTCTTCAAGACGGCGTTCGGGATCGGTGGTGACGCCGGCATAGAGGCTGCCGTCGGCGCAGCGTAGCAGGTAGACGAACCAGCAGGGGGCGGCCATGCCGCCATCATCGCAGATCCGGTTCGAGTTCGCTCAGGCGGCGGCCTCGGACATCTGCTGCGCCCACAGGAGGGCGTCCATGTGCACGGCGTTGATGTCGGCGACCTCACGGCCGACTTCCTTCGCCAGCGCTTCCAGGCTTTGCGTGTCGTCCTGCTCGCAGGCGATGGCCAGCGACAGATAGGGCGCATAGGGGCCCTGACGGCGCAGGATGGCGGCAGCGATCTCCTCGGGCAGCGGAATCTGCGCCAGCACTTTTTCCATCGGCAGACGCATCACCACATCGAGCAGCGAAAACAGGCCGGCGACGAAGATTTCGTCGCGCGCCTTGGCGAAGAGCGCGCGCCCGGCGAGCTGCTCGGCGACACGGCCGCGCACCATGGCGTTTTCCAGCAAGGCCTGATCGAGTTCCTGCCGCTCGCCGCCGGTGAAGAGCACCACGGTGAGCCAGCGATAGAGCTTGTCCATGCCCATCACCATCAAGGCCTGTTCGATGCCGCCGACCTTGTGCATGAGGCCCATGCCCGGCGAATTGACGTAACGCAGGAGCCGCACCGACAGCGCCGGATCGAGCTGAACCTGCCGTGCCAGATCGGGAAGTTCGGCGCCGGTGCGCACGCGGTTCATCAGGTCCATCACCTTGGCGCGCGACGGGCCCATGGCCGGACCTTCGACTTTTTCGTGGCGGGTGATGAAAGGCCCCATGAACAGGCTGCATTGCAACTTGTGACACATATGGAAGGCTTCGAGTGTCTGTACGCCGGTGGCGACGATGCGCCTGCCCTGGGCAAGCCGCGCGACGGCGGACATTTGCGCGGTGAAGGCGGGAATGTCCTCTCTGCTGGCGTCGAGCAGCACGGTGCCGGTGTGTTCGAGCAAAGGCTGGCGGCCGGCACGCAGCGTGGCGTCGGCATCCACAGCGAAAGCAAAGCCGCGTCCCGCGAGTTCGGCCATGCGCGCGAGGGTGGACGCGTCGATGGGCGCATCGCCCTCGATTTGCAGATGCCATACCGTGCCTGCAGCAGGCCAGTCATCGATCAGGGGATGAATGAGCGTGGTCGGGGCAATGGGCACGAACGCCAGACGCTGGCCGAGCAGGCGAGATATGTCCATGCGCTTGAGGTTGGCGAGCAGGGCTTCGTCGTAGAGCTGCTGCAAGCCAGGCGGCCGTGCACCGGCCTGTTCGCCGGCAGCGCGGCGCAACATGAAAGTGTAGCCCGCCACCTTCTGGTCGCGGCCGAGAAGGGCTTCACGGCGCATGACCGAAGGCGCCTTGTCAGACGTCCTGTCCGGCGTCTGAATGGCGGGGGCGGGGGGTGGGGCCGCGGTTTCGCGGTGCGCGCGCGTCGCGGCCTGATCTCGATTGCCCGACAATTTCCCCACCAGACGATTCAGCACGGCTTTCCCCCAGACGGTTTTCCGGAACTCTAACGAGCAATCGGCGCAAATGCCGCCGACTGAAGGGAGGCAGGGGAAAATTTTTCGCGGCATGGCGCGCGGTGCCGAGCTGCGGTTCGGCCGGCGTCAGCCGTCGTGGCGGGCGCACTGCGCGCTATTTCACGTTAAAGTTGCAGCATGCAGATCGAGTGTTATGCCCAGCGGCTGCTCAATCCTTTCCGCGGCGTCGTGCACGTCGTCCGTTACGCCTCGGCCGAAGCGGTCACGACCGACGGTATGGAGTGGGACATCTACGTGGCGAACGATGCCCTGCTCGATGGTCTGGGACGCGCCGGCCGCCGTGCGCAGATTTCCGATATCCGCTACGGCCACTGGTCGGCGGAAAAGGGCCTCAAGCGCGGGCCGCTTTATCCTTCCGACGATTTCAGGCGTCTGGAGGAGATGGGTGCGGTCGTGTACGAACACCTGCTCAAGGTGCATCGCGACGTGCCTTTCGTATTCCTCGACGCCTTCGAACTCTGGCTGCTCGACCGCGAGGCGCGTCCGCTGGCGCTGCTGCATAGCGTGCGCAACGACAGCGAGACCGATACCCGTCCGCCGCTCGACTGGCGTGCCGGCATCGCGGCGCAGGAACATTTCCGCAGCCACGCCCTCCCCGGACTGGGCGCATCGGCCGGGACCCATCTTACGCGTACCGTCAACAGTCTTGCCGGGGGCATCGTGCAATGGTTTCGCCGTTCCGACGATGGCGCCGGCCTTGGCTTGCATACCCTTGGAGGCGGCGAGTCTCTGCGCGGGCGCGTGCTGGAAGCGGATACCTTCCCGCCCCTGTTCATCGCCACGCACGGCATGGACGCCGCCCACACCCGGCTGGTGCACGATTACCACGCTTGGCAGGCGCCGTGGATGCTGCTGCTGGGCCACCTCGACGAGCCGACGCGCGCGGCGCTGGAAGCCGCCGCCTGCCGGCAGCCCGGTGCCATCGAGAAACACTGCCGCCTGTACCCTGTCGTACTCGATCGCCCAGCCCTTCAGGCTGCCCGTGTGCAGGCGGCGCTGGAGCGCGGCCTGCCCGCCGCGTCGCAGCAGAACGAGGCGATTCCGAGTTTTTACATCGAGCTCGACAGCGGCGACGTGCAAAGCCCCTGAATCAGCGCACCGGCTCGAAGGTTGCGTCGAGATTCTGGTCGTCGCAGTAATCGAGAAAATCGCCGCGCAGGGTGGCGATGTGCGCATCGCCCGGAATGCCGAGTGTCATGCGCACGGCGAACATCGGCGAGCCGGTGTGCGGTGCGGGATAGGTGTCGGTATCGAGCGATTCGATATTGATGCGCAGCCGCGCAAAGAAATTGGCCAGGCTGTTAACGATGCCCGGCTGGTCGAGCGCGGAAACCTCGACCACGTAGGGAATCAGCGGGCGGTCGGCCTTGCCGGCGCGGGTGCGTCGCGGCACGATGGCGAGCCCCAGTTCCTCGCCTGCGGCGGGCAGCCGGGATTCCAGCTTGGCAAGCGCATCCCAGCTGCCGGTCACCCGCATCAGCACGGCGAACTGGCCGGCCAGCGCGGCCATGCGCGACTCCTCGATGTTGCAGCCGGATTCGTTGATGCGGCGGGTGAGCCCCTCCACCAGCCCGACCTTGTCCTCGCCGCTGGCGGTGAGGACGATGGATTCTGCTTCGTTCGACATCAAATCAATTTCCTGTCAGAAAGTTCTTTCTTGATATAAGCGTAATAAACCGGCGCCGCGATCACGCCCTGTATGCCGAAGGCGGCTTCCATTGCCAGCATGGCCACCAGCAGTTCCCAGGCGCGCGCCTGGATCTGCCCCCCGATGATACGGGCATTTACGAAATATTCGAGCTTGTGGATGACGACCAGGAAAAGCAACGACGCCGCGGCCACCTGCAGCGAGTGTGAAAGCGAGATGACGACGATCACGGTATTGGAAACGAGGTTGCCGAGCACGGGCAGCAGACCGACCAGAAAGGTGACGAGTATCATGGTTTTGGTGAACGGCAGGCCAACACCGAAAGCCGGCAGCACAAGCAGCAGGTAAACGCCAGTGAGCAAGGCATTCAGCGCGGAAATGCGCATCTGGGCGAAAACCACGCGCCGGAACGCATCGCCCAGCCGCTGCATGCGTTCGCACAGCGCCTGCGCCAGCGGCGCCAGTGTCAGATGGGCCCGCGCCTCGCGCAGGGCGACGAAACCGCCGACGATGAAGCCGGCAGCCAGATGCAGCAGCACCCGTCCGG
>CAZOVQ010000122.1:0-1084 GCA_964583195.1 uncultured Thiobacillus sp. | reverse complement strand
CAGATCGTGTGCGTGAGTGCGCAGCCATTCGACGAGCCCCGCGCGGATCGCCGAGCCATCGCCCTGTGGCAGCCACGCGGCGACCCAGGCAGGCAGCAGCGCACGCGAATTTTCGATGACCTCGGCCATTTTGGTGAGCAGCCCCGCGAGCCCGCCTTCGGTGCGCAGATAAAAGAGCGCGCCGGCGGTCAGGCTGCCCAGAAAGCCCAGCACCACCAGCGTGATGAGCGACACCACCAGCACCTTGGCCCAGTTGTGGTCGAGCCGGCCGATGACAAAACGCGGTGCCAGCAGGTGTACGAGCTGCACGACCAGCAGCCCGGCGAGCAGGGCCGGCAGGAGATGCAACCCCAGCGTCAGCAGCAGGCCCGCCGCCATCAGCAGCCAGGCAGCGATTTCGGAACGGGTCGGCGGCGGGAGCATGGCCGGCACGATGCCAAATGCCGCCGCGTCAGGCAAGTGCGCTGGCGACGAGATTGAGCGTCAGCGCCAGCACCAGCAGATTGAAGGCGAACGACACCAGCCCGTGCGCCAGCACCAGCCGCCGCATCGCCGCGCCGGCGATGCCCACGTCGGCGACTTGTGAAGTCATGCCGATGACCGCCGAGAAATAAGCGAAATCGGAATACGCCGGCGCATCGCCGCCCGGAAACAGCAGTCCTCCAGCGTCGTTCTGGTAATAGCGGCGCGCATAGCGCAGCGTGAACACCGTTTGGATCAACAGCCAGGTAGTGGTCAGTGCCGCCAGCGCCAGTGCGATGTGCAGCCAGCGCGCCACGCCCGTCAGCGTGCGTGCGGCATCGGTTACCAGCAGCACGACGCCGAGGCTGACGAAACACGCCGCCACCACCACGACATAAAGCGCGCGCGTCCCGGGATCATAGCTGCTCGCGCGCAGGCGGGTGTGCGTCGGGTCGAGCCGGCCCACGCCCAGCCAGACCAGCGCCAGGTAGGCGAGCGAACCCGCCAGCCAGCCGGTGAGCAAGCGGATTTCCCACAGGGCGGCAGGCGTCGCGGTGGCGGCGGCGCTCCCTGCCGCCAGGGCCAGCAGCAGCCGATGCCAGGCGCGCAGGCGTGCCAGGGG
>CAZOVQ010000121.1:0-5724 GCA_964583195.1 uncultured Thiobacillus sp. | reverse complement strand
CGGCTGGGCAAGCGGGTGAAGGATCTGAAGAAGTACGAGAACCGCCTTCGAGGTGTTCCAGGACGCGCTCGGCGAGACGCTCGACGCACTGACGCAGATCCGCGCGATGAACCGCGAGAAGCACTATCTCGCGCGGCTGTCCGAGAAGGCCGACGCGATCCGCAGCCACGCCGCGGCATTCGCGTGGAAGTCCGATGCGTTGAGCCGGGTGTCGTTCTTCGTGTTTCTTGCCGGCTTCGACGCCTTCCGCGCCGGAGCGATGCTGATGGTGGTGTTTTCCGACCTGACGATAGGCCAGATGCTCGCGGTGTTCGGCTACCTGTGGTTCATGATGACGCCGGTGCAGGAACTGGTGAATATCCAGTACGCGTGGTTCGGCGCGCAGGGCGCGCTGGGCCGTATCAACGCGCTTCTGGGCATGCAGGACGAAGCGCAATACGTGGCGGTGCGCGATCCCTTCCGCGCCCAGCCGACGGTCAGCATTGCGCTCGAACACGTCAGTTTCGCCTATGACGACGGCGAGACCGTACTCGACGACGTCAGCCTCGTCATCCGCCCGGGCGAGAAGGTCGCGCTGGTGGGCGCCTCGGGCGGCGGCAAATCGACGCTGGTGCAGGTGCTCCTGGGCCTGTATCCGGTGAAGGCCGGGCGCATCCTGTATGGCGGCGTGCCGGTGAGCGAGATCGGCTGGGAAACGGTGCGCGAGCACGTCGGCGTGGTGCTGCAGCATCCGGTGCTATTCAACGACAGCGTGCGCACCAACCTCACGCTCGGCCGCGCCGCCGCCGATGCGACGCTGTGGCAGGCGCTGGAGATTGCTCAACTGAAGGACATCGTCGCGGCGCTGTCGCACGGACTCGACACCGTGGTGGGGCGGCAGGGGGTGCGGCTGTCGGGCGGGCAGCGCCAGCGGCTGGCGATTGCACGCATGATCGTCGCCGACCCGCGCGTCGTCATCCTCGACGAGGCGACCTCTGCGCTCGACACCGACACCGAGCGGCATCTGCATCAGGCGTTATTCGGTTTGGGCTCAGTCATTGCCCCTTCTCCCCAAGGAGGGGAGGGTTGGGGAGGGGGAGAATTCCTCGCAGGGCGCACCACGCTGATCATCGCGCATCGCCTCTCCGCGGTGCGTCAGGCTGATCGCATCCTGGTGTTCGAGAACGGCCGCGTGGTCGAGGAGGGCGACCACGCGGGACTGATCGAGAAACGCGGGCTGTACCACAAGCTCTACCACCACGCCTGAAGCGTGCCGAAAATAAATCCCGGAATGACAGGTTTTTCTGATACAGTTGCAGTGTTGTGTTTGCAGCAGCAGGCAAGGCCCTTTGCACCGGGCCGGGCACCCGCCAGGGTGCTTACTGCCTCGGGACTGTTTCCACAGCCCCCATCGTCCCTGACCCCTCTTTTGTGCCGCGGTTGTACGTGCGGCGACAAGTCCTGCGGTTGGCGCCGATGTTTCGACGCGGCCGGATCGATCCGATCGTTTTTTCCATGACCGAGGCCCCGGAGGCCAGGTCGACGGCGCAGACATGCGCCCTGAAAAAGGTATAGTCAATGAGCTTTTCCGAACTGGGACTCGATCCCCTCGTCCTCAAATCGGTGACGGACGCCGGTTACGAAACCGCCACGCCCGTCCAGATACAGGCGATTCCCGCCGCGCTGACCGGGCGTGACCTCCTGGTGTCGTCGCACACCGGCAGCGGCAAGACCGCGGCCTTTCTGTTGCCGTCGATTCAGCGCCTGCTGCTTGAACCCTCGGCAAAGAGCATCGGTCCGCGCGTGCTGGTGCTGACGCCCACCCGCGAATTGGCGCTGCAAGTGGAAAAATCCGCCATGAAATACGGCAAGGACCTGCGGCGTTTCCGCACCGCCTGTCTGGTCGGCGGCGCGCCCTATGGGCTGCAACTCAAGCGCCTGTCGTCGCCGGTGGATGTCGTGGTGGCAACCCCCGGACGCCTGATCGACCACCTGGAGCGCGGCAAGATCGATTTTTCACGCCTGGAGGTCCTGGTGCTCGACGAAGCCGACCGCATGCTCGACATGGGGTTTGTCGATGACATTCACGCCATTGCCGGGCGCTGCCCCGAGTCGCGCCAGACACTGCTGTTTTCCGCCACACTCGACGGCGTGGTTGGCAATCTCGCGCGCGAACTGACGAAGGACGCGCAGCGCATCGAGATCGAAGCAGCCCCGAAACAGGAAGCCTGCATCGAACAGCGCCTGCTGTACGCCGACAACATGGACCACAAGATGCGCCTGCTCGACAGCCTGCTGCGCGATGTCGATCTCACGCAGGCGATCGTCTTCGCCGCCACCAAGAAAAGCGCCGAGGAAATTTCCGACATGCTGGCC
Source organism: uncultured Thiobacillus sp. (assembly GCA_964583195.1). Taxonomy (GTDB): domain Bacteria; phylum Pseudomonadota; class Gammaproteobacteria; order Burkholderiales; family Thiobacillaceae; genus Thiobacillus. Next base: position 3,369 of record CAZOVQ010000121.1, on the reverse strand, counting down.
GAGTCCGGCTTCGCGTCCGATTCGCTGCATGGCGACATGCAGCAGGGCCAGCGCAACCGGGCGCTGCAGCGTCTGCGCGACGCGCGTACCAAGGTGCTGGTGGCGACCGACGTTGCCGCTCGCGGAATCGACGTGGCCGGCATCAGCCACGTCATCAACTTTGACCTGCCGCGCCAGGCCGAGGATTACGTCCACCGTATCGGCCGAACCGGCCGCGCCGGTCGCACCGGCATCGCCTGGAGTCTGGCCGGTATGCGAGAGGGAGGGCTGGTGCGCGCCATCGAGCGTTACACCGGCAACCGCATCGAGGTGCATACGCTGCCGGGCCTGGAGCCCACCCAGAAGCCCGTATCGGGCCGGCCCGCGGGCAATCGTCCGCGGGGCAGCGGCGGCCCGCGCGGTTTCGGCGACAAGCGTGCCTGGAACAACGAGCCGCGCAGCTACGGCGATCGTCCCGCGCGCGGTGACAGCCGTGACAACCGCGATCGCGGCTATCGTGCCGAGGCGTCGCGTCCGCCACACGAGCGGGCGCTGCATGCCGACATTCCGCGTGGCAGCCGATTCGAACACGCTGCACGTGCCGACCAGGCGCAGCGTGCGTACGGCAACCGCATGCCGCGGGAAGAAGCGCCCCAGCCGGAGGTGGACGGCAACAGCGTCGAATATTGGGCCCGTCGTGAGCGCGAGGCCCGCGCCCAGGCCCATGCCAAGCCTGCCCGCGGTTACGGGGACCGCAATCATGCGTCCGGCGGTGGCGCACGTGGCGGGCACGCCCAGCCGGGCAAGGGGCGCGCCGGCGTGCGCGGCCGCTTCAAGGGCTGAAAACGGACAGGCCCCGCGGGCGGGCGGGGGTTAGCGGCGTCTCGGTGCCCGTGCTTCGCGCCCATAGACCTGGCTATGGGCTTGTCGCCCGTGCACCGATCCGCTCGCAAACCGCCTCGCCCGCATCGCGCGCCTTAATGGATCATCCGGGGTAAACTGAGTCATCCCGGCCAACCCGGAATGCCCGTGAATCCGTGGCGTTTTCGACGACCGTATGACGAGTCCGACATCTGGTTTTCCGCATCCTGCCCCGGCCTGGCGCTGGATGGGTGAGCGCGGGCTACGCCTGGTGACGCGGGAGGCGACGCTGGCACGATGTGCGGCGCTGGTTTCAGCCGCTTTCGACGAAGTGGAAGACATCATTCCCGCAGACGGCAGCATATTGGTCGTCTTGAAACCGGGCGCGACGCTTACTCCCGGCCTTGCCGAGGCGCTGACCGCTCCCTTGCCGGAGGCCAGGGCGGCGACAGGTTCCAGACATACGATCATGGTCGAATTCGGGGGCCGGGCAGGGCCGGATCTTGCGGAATGCGCCTGCCGATCAGGTCTGCTTGCGGCCGATTACATCGGCAAGATCGTCGCGACCGAGTATACGGTGGCCTTTCTCGGGTTTCAGCCGGGCTTTCCCTATCTTTCCGGTCTGCCGCCGTCGCTGGCTGCACCGCGCCGCGCCAGCCCGCGCCTGCGCGTGGCTGCCGGCAGCGTTGCCATCGGCGGCGCCATGCTCGGCATTTATCCCGCGGAGGGGCCAGGCGGCTGGAATCTTCTGGGCCGCACGCGGATGCCGCTATTCGACCCGACGCTCGACCCGCCGGCGCTGCTGAGGCCGGGCGACCGCGTGTGCCTGGTTCCCGCGTGAAATGATCGAGGTTTTGCGTCCGGGTCTGTGCGATCTGGTGATGGATGCCGGCCGTCCGGGCTGGGGACGCATGGGTGTGCCGGCAGGCGGCGCGGCAGACCGCGCAGCCCTGGAGGCGGCCAATCGTCTGGTGGGGAATTCGCCGGACGCAGCGGGGCTTGAAATCGTCGGTCGCGGTCCGACCCTGCACTTCCCACGCGGGGGCGTGATCGCGCTGACGGGCGCGCCGTTTCGCGCTGCGCGCGCGGCTGGACTGGATGCGGCGTGGAACCAGACCTTGGTGTTGGCGGCGGGGGAGATATTGCGGCTGGATGCGCCGGATAGGGGCTATCGATGCTGGCTGGCGGTGCGTGGAGGCATCGCGGTGCCGGCGCGCCTGGGTAGCGCGAGCACTTTGCCGCAGGCTGGGTGGGGTGGCTATCGCGGTCGTCCCCTGCGTACGGGCGACACGCTGACCGTGGGCAAACTTGCCGGCGGAGTGCATCTGCTGCGCACCCGCCCGCCCGAGGCCGATTTCACAGCGCCCTTGCGGGTGGTGGCGGGCCCGCAGTCGGGTGCGTTTCCGGACGCTGCGCTGGCGGCGTTCTTTGCAGGCACGTTCCGGGTCGGCGCCGCTTCGGACCGCCGCGGTATCCGCCTGACCGGACCTGTGGTGCGGGGGGATTCCACGGAATGGCCCACACAGGGCGTGCTGCCAGGCGTGGTGCAGGTTCCTCCGGATGGCCATCCCATCATTCTGGGCTGGGATGGCCCGGTCACGGGGGGCTACCCGGTGATAGCCACCGTCATCGCCGCCGATTTGCCGCGGCTCGCGCAGGCGCGTCCGGACGAAAGCCTGCGCTTTGCCACCGTGGCGATCGGCGCCGCGCGAGCCCTGGCGCCTGCGGACTGGGAAATTGCCGAATGGGGTTGATCGAACTCAATGCCGACGTCGGTGAAGGCTGCGACGACGCCAGCCTGATGCCCTATCTGGACCGTGTCTCGATCGCCTGCGGCGGACATGCCGGGAATGCGGCGAGCATGGCGGCCGCGTTGCAATTGGCCCGCGAACACGGGGTGGCGGTGGGAGCGCACCCGGCTTACCCGGACCGTGCGGGATTTGGTCGCCGCGTTGTCCCAGGGGCGCCAGACGCAATCCGGGCGTGGGTGACACAGCAGACGGCGGCGCTGGCGGAGCAGGCGGCTCGCCTGGATATGCGCCTGGCGCACGTCAAGCCCCACGGTGCGCTTTATCTTGTCGCTGCCGTGGATGCGGCGGTTGCGCGTGCGATTGCCGAGGCGGTGGCGGCCTTCGATCCCGGTCTCGCGCTGTTGGGGCTGTCCGGCTCGCGTCTGATCGAAGCGGGCCGGGCGGCGGGCTTGCGCGTGTTGAACGAAGCCTTCGCCGACCGGCGCTACGCAACGGTGACCATGCTGGTTTCACGTGAAACGCCGGGGGCACTCATCGCTGCGCCCGAAGCGGCGGCCGGGCAGGCCCGGGCGCTGGCATGCGGCGAAGGGGTGATCTCGTCCGCGGGCACCAGGCTCCGAGTCGTGGCTGACACGCTCTGCCTGCACAGCGATACCCCCAATGCCGTGCGTATTGCACGCGCCGTGCACGCCGCCGTCAATCAGGGATAATCCATACCCCCCCCGTGTGCCCATGCCGCTCCTGACTTTCGACCACCTCGAACTGGCTTATGGCCACC
>CAZOVQ010000120.1:0-5920 GCA_964583195.1 uncultured Thiobacillus sp. | reverse complement strand
TCGCGCACCTCGAACACGCTCTTGTCCTCGTTGACCGGCTTCCATTCGTTGTTCATGTCGAGAAGATTGACGAAGAAGTCGTTGGTCAGCGCGCCCGGCCGGCCGGTGAACACGCCGTGCTTGGCGCCGCCGAAGTTGGCACCCAGGGCGCGCATGCCGCCGATCAGCACCGTCATTTCCGGCGCGGTAAGCGTGAGCAGTTGCGCCTTGTCCACCAGGAAGTGCTCGGCGGCAATCTCGGGGAACTTGCTGCTGCGATAGTTGCGGAAACCGTCGGCCATCGGTTCCAGCGGCGCGAAGGAGACGGCGTCCGTCTGCTCGGCGCTGGCATCCATGCGGCCCGGCGTGAAGGGCACGCTCACGCTCTGCCCGGCCTTCTTCGCCGCGTCTTCGACTGCGGCACAACCCGCCAGCACGATCATGTCAGCAAGCGAGATTTTCTTGCCGCCGCCGGCCGCGCCGTTGAATTCGGCCTGGATCGCTTCGAGCTTGCCGAGCACCTTGGCCAATTGCGCCGGCTGGTTCACTTCCCAGTCCTTCATCGGCGCCAGACGGATGCGCGCGCCGTTGGCGCCGCCGCGCTTGTCGCTGCCACGGAAGGATGACGCTGAGGACCAGGCGGTATAGACGAGCTCTGACACGCTCAAGCCCGCAGACAGCACCTTGGCTTTCAACGCGGCCACATCCTTGTCATCCACCAGCGGATGGTTCACTGCCGGAATCGGGTCCTGCCAGATCAGGTCTTCCTTCGGCACTTCGGGACCGACATAGCGCGCCTTCGGGCCCATGTCGCGGTGGGTGAGCTTGAACCAGGCACGCGCGAAAGCGTCGGCGAACTCTTCGGGGTTGTCCTTGAAGTGCCGCGCAATCTTCGAATACTCAGGGTCGTAGCGCATCGCCATGTCGGCGTCGGTCATGATGATCGGTACTTTTTTCGAGGCGTCGTGCGCGGCCGGCGCCATGTTGGCGTCGGTATGCTGCACCGGCGTCCACTGCGAGGCGCCCGCGGGACTCCTCGTCGGGATCCAGTCATTGCCGAACAGCATGTCAAGATAGCTCATGTCCCACTGCGTCGGCGTGGGCGTCCACGAGCCTTCGAGGCCGCTGCCGATCTGGTCGCCGCCCTTGCCGGAACCGTGCTTGCTGATCCAGCCTAGGCCCTGGTTCTCGATGTCGGCGGCTTCGGGCGCGGGGCCGACCAGCGCCGCGTCGCCGGCGCCGTGGCACTTGCCGAAGGTGTGGCCGCCGCAGGTGAGCGCCACGGTTTCATAGTCGTTCATCGCCATGCGCGCGAAGGTTTCGCGCACCATCTTGCCGGACTGGAGCGGGTCGGATTTGCCGCCGGGGCCTTCTGGATTGACGTAGATGAGCCCCATCTGCACCGCCGCCAGCGGATTGTCCAGGTCAGTCTTGGTGCCGTGGCGGGTGTCGCCCAGCCAGTCTTTTTCCGAGCCCCAGTACACCGACTCGTCGGGCTCGAACACGTCGGCGCGGCCGCCGCCGAAGCCGAAGGTCTTGAAGCCCATGGATTCCAGCGCGCAGTTGCCGGCGAGAATAATGAGGTCGGCCCAGGAAATCTGGTTGCCGTATTTCTGCTTGACCGGCCACAACAGGCGGCGCGCCTTGTCGAGGTTGACGTTGTCGGGCCAGGAATTGGTCGGCGCGAAACGCTGCTGGCCCAGGCCGGCGCCGCCGCGGCCGTCGCCGACGCGGTAGGTGCCGGCGGCGTGCCAGGCCATGCGGATGAAGAGTGGGCCGTAGTGGCCGTAGTCGGCCGGCCACCAGTCCTGCGAGTTGGTCATCAGCGCGACCAGGTCTTTCTTCACCGCCGTGAGATCGAGTTTGCCGAATGCCTCGGCATAATCGAACGAGGCTTCCATCGGGCTCGTTTCGGGTGTGTACTGGCTCAAAACCTTCAGGTTCAGTTGATTGGGCCACCAGTCATGGTTGGTGGGACTGCCGCCGGTGGCGGTGACGTGGAAGGGACATTTGCTTTCTGACATGGCGCTCGCTCCTGGTGTGTGTGGATGACTCCGAATGGAGTGGCTGCATTGAAGACCAGAAAAGGAAATTTGTCTCATGAATAGTATAGAATTGAACGATTGATAAAATCGAATGGTGACGCATGACACTGCAGGAGCTGAAGTATCTCGTTGCGCTGGCCGATCACGGCCACTTCGGCCGCGCCGCCGAAGCCTGCTTCATCACTCAGTCAACGCTTTCCACACAGATCAAGAAGCTGGAGGATTTCCTCGGGGTGACGCTGTTCGACCGCAGCCTGAAGCGCGTCACGCCCACACCCATCGGCCGCGAAATCCTGGCGGCCGCGCGCAGCATCGTCGAGGAGGCGGAACGCATCCGCCAGCTTGCCCGGCACGCGCAGGATCCGATGACGCGCACGATCCATCTCGGCGTCATTCCCACGCTCGGCCCCTACTATCTGCCGCATGCGCTGACGCTGGTGCATAGAAAACATCCCGGGTTGCGTCTCCTGCTGCGCGAGGAAATGACGCCGCAGATTCTCGACCATCTGGCCGAAGGCAAACTCGATGCCGGCCTGCTGGCGCTGCCCGTCGCCGATGACAGCCTGCGGGCCGAGCCGCTGTTCCGCGAACCGTTCCTCGCGGCCCTGCCTGCTGGGCATGCGCTCGCGGCGCGCAGCAGCCTGAAGGTGCCCGACATCCTGGGTGAGAAACTCCTGCTGCTCGACGAAGGCCACTGCCTGCGCGATCAGGCGCTCGACGTCTGCGGCACGGGCGCGGCCGGGCGCGAAGAGGTGCGTGCCACCAGTCTGGAAACCCTGCGGCAGATGGTCGGCATGGGGCTGGGACTTACCCTGCTGCCTGCGCTGGCGGTCGACGTCGGGCCGCGCGTGAGCAGGAAGACGGTTGAAATCCGTCCATTCGGCAAACCCGCGCCGGGGCGTACCATTGGCCTGGTGTGGCGCCGGCGTGCGCCGTTTCCCGAAACTTTCGATCGCCTGGCGGCAACGCTCAAAGCCAGCCTGCCTGACAACGTGGAGCCCGTCTGATGTCCGATCTCAATGACCCGCGCGTCTTCTTCGCCGCCGAACGCACGCTGATGGCGTGGAACCGCACCGGCCTCACCCTCATGGCTTTCGGCTTCGTGCTGGAGCGCTTCGGACTTTTTCTGCACATGCTGCGCCCATCGTCGGCCCATGCCGGGCGCGACCTGTCGTTCTGGATCGGCATTGCCTTCATCGGCCTTGCGTTGGCGGCGATGGGCTTTTCCATAGTGCAATACCGGCGCGTGCTCGCCACCTTGAAGCCGGTCGAGATTCCGGCGCGCTACTGTACCTGGAGCGGCATCGCGACGAATCTGTCGGTGATCGTGCTCGGCCTGGCTCTGCTGGCCTATCTGTTCTACGAGTTACAAGCCTGACTGCCATGACCCCGGCACGACGTTGCAGGAACTTGCCCAGGCACGGCCGGGTCGAGTCGGATTTGGCGTTGCGGGCGGGCATGGTTGCCGTGAAAGACAGCGAACAGCGGACAGCGGGCGGGAACCGGCATGTGACACAGCCGCACCGTGAGTTTCCCGTATGGCGAGTTTGCATCGATAGGCTGCGCGCCAGCATGAGCCGCCGCCTGCGTTTCGTTCTGCTGCTGGGTTGCCTTGCGGTGGGCTCGGTTCCGGCTGCGCCGCCGCCCGACCTGCCGGATGCGCCTGGCCGTTTCTGGCTCCGACTCGATGCGCTGCCCGGTGTTGCCGGCGGGCGCGCGCCAGAGGGGGAGGCCCTGCATTTCAACAGTCTCGCCGCACTCACCGAATATGCGCTTGCGAACCGGCCGGAATCGCGCGCGATCTGGCATGGCATCCGTGCCGAAGCGGCGCGGCTCGACGCCGCTGCCGCAGCCCGCTGGCCGACGCTCACCGGGCAGTTCAATTTTACCCGCTCGGAGTCCATCTCCAGTTCCGGTGCTTCGGTGGCGGCGCAGCACCGCTATGGGCCGAGTCTTGCTCTGGGCTGGGTGCTCTACGATTTCGGCGCACGTGCGGCCGACATCGATGCGCAGTATTACCAGCTCGTCGCCACCCTGTTGAATGCCAACCGCAGCCTGCAGGACATTGTTGCCGAAGTCGAAGCCGCGTGGTTTGCGGTCGCCGCCGCGCGCGGGCAGGTCGATGCGCAGGGCGAGCAGATCGCCGCACTTTCCACCAGTCTCGATGCGGTCGATGCGCGTCTGGCCGCAGGCCTCGCTTCGCGCGCCGACCGCCTGCGCGCGCAGGCGGCGCTTGCCGAGGCGCAGGCGGCAAACGAGGCGGCACAACGTGATTGGGCCAAGGCGCAGGCGCAGCTCAGGCAGGCTGCCGGGGTGGCGCAGACGCGCGAGATCACGCTGGACTGGGAGGCCGTGCCACCGCCGGCGGCAGCCGATGCGCTGCTCGCCGATCTGCTCGCCGAAGCCGAACAACGACGCCCTGATCTGGCCGCCCTGCGTGCCGCCGCCCTGCGCGCGCAAAGCGAGGCGACGCGCGCGCGCGCCGCCCGCTGGCCGGTGCTGGCGCTGTCCGCGAACATCGGTCGCACCTTTTTCCTGGAAGCCGAGCGCAAGCCCTCCACCTCCAACAGCATCGGTGCGAACCTGACGATTCCGCTGTTCGAAGGTGGCCGGCTCGCAGCCGAGGCGCGCGCGGCCGAGCAGGATGCCCGACGCTTCGCCGCTGACGCCGACGCGCGTCAGCGTGCGATCGAATTGGAGACAACCCAGGCGTGGTACGACGTGCATTACGCGCAGACGGTGCGTACCGGTGTCGCGATCCAGTTCGACAGCGCGGACGAATCGGCCCGCGCTGCCGAGGCTCGCTACAAGGCGGGCCTCGGCAGCCTGCTCGAATGGCTGACCGCGCAGGCGGATCGCGCGCGCGCGCGCCAGGCGCGGGTACAGGCCGACAGCGACTGGCTGGCTGCGTTTTCCCGTTTGAACCACGCGCTCGGACGTATTCCGCCAGCGCTCTCGGAGAAGGAACGATGAAGACTCGTATCGTCGTCGCGCTGCTCGCGCTCGCGCTCGCGGCAGGCGTAATCGCCCGGATTCGGGAGCGGGACGCCGGTGGTGACGCGCACGGTCGCAGCGGCAAGGCGGCCGCGCTCGCGGTGAAGACGGCGCCGGTCGTGGTGCGCGATTTTCCTGTCGTCATCGAAGTGCCGGGCACGCTCGAAGCGGCACGGCGTGCCGTCGTCTCGGCCCAGGTCGGCGGCGTGCTGCAGCGCCAGCACGTGCAGGAAGGCGACAGCGTGCAGGCCGGGCAGCTGCTTTTCACGCTCGACGCGCGTGCCGCCGAAACCCGCATCCTGCAGAGCCGGGCAAGCCTCGCGGGCGCACAGGCCGAGACCGCGGAAGCGGAGAAAAAAATCCAGCGTCTGGAGCCGCTGAGGGCATCGGGCTACATCAGCCAGCAGGAATACGACGACGCCGTGCTCGCGCACGAGGCGGCGCGCACCAAGGCCGCCACCGCGCGCGCCGAACTCGAGACGGCGCGTCTCGATGTCGGCTACGCCCGCATCCGCGCGCCCTTTGCCGGCCGCGTCGGACGCATCGCGGCGAAACCTGGGGACCTGGTCGCTGCCGGCGCCGCGCTTGCCACCCTGACGCAGACGGGCGCGCTCGAAGCGCGAGCCGGGATCGCGCAGCAGGATTGGCCGGCGCTTGCCGCTGCGCGGACGGCGGGCCGGGTGGCGGCCGATGTTTTCGGGGACGGCGACACGGCGCCGGTCGCGGGCGGCGAACTGGTTTTCGTCGATCCGCAGCTCGACGCCGCCAGCGGCGTAGTCCCGGTCAAAGTGCGGATCGAAGGCGCGGCACCGGGGCTGCTGCCGGGACAGAGCGTGCGCCTGCGTTTGCGGGTGGGCGTCGAATCCGGCGCGCGCGTGGTGCCCGAAGCGGCGATCCAGCAC
>CAZOVQ010000119.1:0-5963 GCA_964583195.1 uncultured Thiobacillus sp. | reverse complement strand
TCGCCGTGCTGCGCGGCGAGGCGCGCTTCAACGACGGGCACAGCCTCGTGGTGCGCTTCGCCGACGGCAGCGCGCGCACGCTGGGTTTCGACCGCTGCCTGATCGCCGTGGGTGCGAGCGCCAGCGTGCCGCCGGTTCCCGGCCTGGCGGACACGCCGTACTGGACTTCGACCGAGGCGCTGGAAAGCGATTCGATTCCCGAACGTATGGTGGTGATCGGTGCTTCGGCGGTCGCGCTCGAACTGGCGCAGGCTTTCGCGCGGCTGGGCAGCCGCGTCACGCTGCTTGCGCGCGGCACGCTCTTCGGCCGGGAAGACGCGGCGATAGGCGAGGCGCTTGCGGCGGCCTTCCGAGCCGAGGGCATCGAGGTGCTGGAACACACGCAGGCGAGTCGGGTGGTGCATGCGAACGGCGAATTCGTGCTGACGACCGCGCGGGGCGAGCTTGTCGCCGACCGGCTACTCGTTGCCGTTGGCCGCGCACCGAATACACGCAATCTCAATCTGGACGCGGCCGGTGTCGCCGTCGATGCGGCCGGCGCCATCGTCGTCGACGCCGGACTGCGTACTGGCGCGCCTGACATCTACGCCGCCGGCGACTGTACCGATCAGCCGCAGTTCGTCTACGTTGCGGCGGCGGCCGGCAGCCGTGCCGCCGTCAACATGACCGGCGGCATTGCTGCGCTGGATCTTACCGCCATGCCGGCGGTGGTATTCACTGACCCGCAGGTCGCCACGGTTGGCTTGTCTGAAGCCGGAGCGCGCATGCTGGGCATCGCCACAGACAGCCGCACGCTCGCCCTGGACAACGTGCCACGCGCGCTCGCCAACTTCGACACGCGCGGCTGCATCAAACTGGTGGTGGAGAAAGACAGCCGGCGGCTGATCGGCGTGCAGGCGGTTGCTTCCGACGCGGGCGAGTTGATCCAGACGGCGGCGCTGGCGATCCGCAACCGCATGACGGTGGGGGAACTGACCGACCAGTTGTTCCCGTATTTGACGATGGTCGAAGGGCTGAAGCTCGCCGCGCAGACCTTCGACAGGGATGTGACGCAGCTGTCCTGCTGTGCCGGATAAGCCCCTCCACGCGCCGTGCTACGCGGACAACGGACTTACAATTCGCCGATGGATACGCTTGCCCGCTACGACGAACTTCCCTACGACAGCCTGCCGTTGCCGGAAACGCAACCGGATTTCCTTGCCGCACTGGCGAAGCTGCACGGTTTCGACGCGCCCGATCCAAGTCGTGCGCGCGTGCTCGAACTCGGCTGCGCACAGGGCGGCAATCTGATTCCGCTGGCGTGGCGCTGGCCCGAATCCGACTGCGTGGGGGTGGAGTTGTCGCGTGTGCAGGCGGAGGCAGGCGCGGCCTTTGTGCGGCGGCTGGGGCTCGCCAACGTGCGCATCAGGCATGCCGATCTCGCGGCTTTGCCGGGCGATCTCGGCAAATTCGACTACATCATCGCGCACGGCGTGTTTTCCTGGGTGCCGCCGCGGGTGCAAGAGGCCTTGCTGGAGGTGTGCCGACGGCATCTGTCACCGAAGGGTCTGGCCTATGTGAGCTTCAACGTCGCCGCCGGCTGGGAGCGCCTGCAACCGCTGCGCGCGGCGCTGCTCGAACGCACCGACGCAGGCTTGCCCGCACCCGAGCGGCATCGCCAGGCACTCGCCGTGCTGGACCACCTGGAAGCCGAATGGCGCGACCCGCTGTGTCTGAAGGAAATCGCCTATCTGAAAACCGCTGCGCCTTCGTATCTCTTTCACGAATACCTGGCCGACATCAACCAGGCGATGACGTTCGCCGGGTTCATGGAATCCCTCGATGCGCACGGCCTGCGCTACGTCGGCGAGGCCGGCCCGCGCCGTGTGCGCGTGGTGCTGGAAGACGCATGGGGCTTGATTCCGGAGAGCATGGCCGGGCGCTGGATGGATGCCGAGATCGCGCTCGACGACACCCTGCCCACGCGCTTCCGCCGCGCCCTCATCGCGCCTGGCGAGGCGCCCTGCGCGCACCCGCCGCAGCCCGACGCGATGACGGAACTGGCTTTTTACGCCGACCTCGCCTGCGATCAGGAGATCGATCTCGACGCCGGGGTGGCGCAGCATTTCGTCAATCCGGCCGGAAACTGCTTTCCCGTTACCCAGCCTGCGCTGAAGGCGGCGCTGATGCTTCTGTCCATGCGCTATCCTGCCGCCATCGACTACGCCGGCCTCGCCGACGCCACGCGCGCACTGCTCGCAGAACACGGGGCTTCGCGCTTCGACGAATCCGTGTTCCGCGAGGCGCTGTTCGACCTCGTCATGCTGCACGGCGTGACCCCCACCGTATGGCCCGGCCGCTTCGCCGAGGCGCCGGGCGAATTGCCGCGCGTGCACGACCTTGCGCGGGCGCAGGCGTGCGCGGCCGGCTGGATCGTCAGCGGCGCGCGGCACGTTGCCGTCGACGCCGATTTTGCCGGCCGCCAGCTGCTCGGCGCGCTCGATGGCAGCCGCACCCCCGACCAGCTCGTGGCCTGGATGCAGGAACGGCTCGCCGAAAATGGTCTCGCCCTGCCGCGGGAGCAAATCGCCGAACTCACCCGCCGGCAGCTCTGGCTGTATGTGCGGCAAGGGCTGATCGCGGATTGAACGCGGATTGTCCTGGGAACCGCAGTTGGACGCTTGCCGCCCTCGTAAGGCCGCATGCATGCCGAACATTTCCGCTGCGCTCACGTCCACCTGTCGAGTGAGCACGCTACGCGCCCGATTGCACGGTTTTCTGGCCGCCCGGGCTGCGTTGCTCTTCGTTGCAGGGTGCGGCATCAGGTGGCCTTGCGGCCTGCGCGCGCGGACGGGCGCCGATCCGCTCGCAAACTGCCTCGCCCGCATCGCGCGTCCTGATGGATTGTCCGGGTTGAAGCGCCGCCGCATCGGCGAGTGTCTCCAAATTGACATGATGCGGGCCCGACGGGATGGTCTTTTATTACTTTTCGACTCACCCGACCCTGATGAAGCATAATCGATTCAACTAATATTCATTCTCGAGTGGCCATAAATCGAACGTATACAAGTGGAGCGGCTGACTCTTGGTTCCGGTGACGAAAGTCCCGGGAGCGTGAAAATCAGATGGAGTTCCGGCAGGACGGCTGGGCACCACGGCTGGCCTGGAGTATCGAGATGGACCGCAAGATCGTCATTCCCCTGCACGCGTTGCTGGAAACGCGTGACACGCCGACCGTCATGGTCGACCGCGATTATCGTATCGTCGCCGCCAATCGGGCCTATTGCGAATCCTACGGAGTAACGAACGAGAGCGTGGTGGGGCGCACCTGCCACGAGGTCTCGCACCATTCGCCGGTGCCTTGCCACCGGAACGGCGAGGAATGCCCGTACCGCGAAGTATTCGAACACGAGCGCGCCAGCGTGGTGCTCCATACCCACCATGACTTCGATGACGGCCACGATTATGTGCGCATCCACGCCCATCCGCTTCGCGATATGGAAGGGCGGGTCTATCTCATGGAGTCCTTGCAGCGCCTGGCCGCGCGACCGAGCCGGGACGCTGGCGGCTGGCGGCTGGCCGGACGGAGTCCCGCCTTCGTGCGGTTCTTTTCCGCGCTCGCGAGCGGAGCGAAAGCGGGCATCACCCTTTGGCTCCATGGCGAGCGCGGAACCGGCAGGGAGCGTGCGGCCCGTTTCGTTCACGAGAACACCCACCGCAAAGGACGCTTCGTCGTGTACGACTGCGCCGCGCACGATGCGAACCGCTGCGAAGCCGAACTTTTCGGTCTGGCGCACCCGGCGCGCGCGGCCGGGCCCGGTGTGTTCGAGCAGGCGATCCGCGGCACGCTCTATCTCGACGAATTCGACGCCTTGCCCCCTTCCCTGCAGGGCAAGCTGCTGCGCGTGCTCGATGGCAACCCGATGCAAACCGGCGATGTCAGGCTGATCGTCGCGACCCGGATCGACCTGGCGCGTCTGGTGCGCGAGGGACGTTTCCGCGAGGATCTTTACTACCGGGTGGCCGGTTTCAGGATCGATGTGCCCGCTTTGCGCGAACGCGCTGGGGATATGCCGATATTTGCCGAATCCATGCTGGCGCGGATCGAGCAGGAAACCGGCCTGGCCTGCGAACTGAGCCGCCCGGCGCTGGATGCGCTGGCCGTCTACCCGTTTCCGGGGAATTTTCCGGAGCTGCACGCCCTGTTGCTTGGCGCCGCCACGCGCGCCGAAGGTGGCGTCATCGAACGCGACGACATCGATTTCCCGCGTCTGGCGACGCAAGGCGAAACGCCGCACGGCGAACCCGAAAAGCGCCGCGGACGGAAACCGGCGGTCGAAGCGGACACCGCCGGCAGTCTCATCGCGGACGTCGCCGACCCCGCGGCAGAAGCGCAAGCGATACGCGAACTGCTGCGGCGTTACGGTTCGCGCCGCATTGTCGCCAAGAAGCTCGGCATCTCCGTTCCCGTCCTCTACAACCGCCTGAAGCAGCTTGGCATCATCAACCTCGGCCTCACGGGCCTGTCGGTGGCAGCGTTGTTCCAGTCCCCGTTGTCGCCGTTCTGCGCGTAAGCTATTGGGTTCTCCCGATCAAGCGGCAAAACGGGAAGCCTCCTGTAGGTCGGCAATGCTTTGCCGACGTCCCCGCAAACAACCGTCTACCGCGTCGGCAACGTATTGCCGATCTACCCTGTGTCATGGGCAATGACAGGTTCGATAGGCCGGTCTGTCGCCGACCTGCCTTTCACACAGTTGTCATATTTCTGCGATGGCGCCGAAGAGGCTTTAGGGGATATCCTCCGCCGCTGGAGACTTGTCACAGAGGATATCGCGCATGCCCAGATCGCCTTCCGAAGCCTATCTTGAAAAAGCGGGAAAACTAGGCAAGGCCGAAACCGAGCGCCTGCTCTCGCGTTCGCGCAACAAACTCATGCGGCGCCTGCTCGACAAGAAACTGACCACGCTCGAAGCCGTGGCGATCCAGATGGAGATCGAGGACGAAGAACTCGCGGAATGGCGCGAGCGCATGGCCGAGATTAAGCAACGCGAGCAGGACAAAAAAACCTCATCCCGCGACTGAACGCGGGGGCCGGCGAGCCCGGCTCGAATCGCGCAGGTCGCAGCGCGCAGATCGCAGGTTCAAAGTTCTAGCAGCGGCCAGGTGGCCTCCAGTCGCTCGCTTGCCGCGACGACCCGCACAAAGAAGAAGGATGCGCGGCGCAATGCCGGGCAATGCCGGGAGATACGGCAGTGAGGTCGGGCCAATGTACCATTCGCCCATGCCGAAAACCATCGTCCCGGCCGCGCTCGAATTCCGCGACGGCGTACCGTATTCCGCCGCCTACGGCGATGTGTACCATTCCGACGAGGGCGGCGCCGGGCAGGCGCGCCACGTGTTCCTGCAGGGCTGCGGCCTGCCGCAGGCCTGGACGGGGCGCGAGACTTTCGTTGTGCTGGAAACCGGTTTCGGCACCGGGCTCAACTTTCTCGCTACCTGGGCTGCGTGGCGTGCCGACCCGGCGCGCTGCACGCGGCTGCATTTCTGTTCGCTGGAACTGCATCCTTTTGTCGCCGCCGACCTGGCGCGCGTGCACGCGCTGTGGCCTGAATTCGCCGAACTGTCCGCGCTGTTGCGTGCGAACTGGCCGCCGGCCGTGCCGGGTTTTCACCGCATCGCACTCGACGGCGGGCGCGTACAGCTCACCCTGATGCTGGGCGATGCGACCGACTGCCTGCCCGATTTCGTCGCGCGCGTCGATGCCTTCTATCTCGATGGCTTTGCGCCCGAACGCAACGCAGAACTGTGGCAGCCTGCGCTGTTTGCCGAATGCGCGCGGCTCGCCGGGCCCGGCGCGCGCGCGGCAACCTACAGCGTCGCGGCGGTGGTGCGCCAGGGGCTGACGGCAGCCGGCTTCGTCTGCGAGAAACGCGCAGGCTACGGGCGCAAGCGGCACTGCCTCGCCGCGCGCTTCGCCGGCGTTG
>CAZOVQ010000118.1:2212-5966 GCA_964583195.1 uncultured Thiobacillus sp. | reverse complement strand
CGATCATGATGCGGCTCAAATCCGATCTGGTGACGCTCATCGACGCCGCCATCGATGGGCGGCTCGACCAGGTCGAAGCCGAGTGGGACCGCCGCACCGCGCTGGCGGTGGTGCTCGCCGCCGAAGGCTACCCCGATGCACCGAAAAAAGGTGCGGTCATCGGTGCATTGCCCGCATCGGCCGAGGACCTGCACATCTTCCACGCCGGCACGGCCGCACCCAACGGCCAGGTCACCGTCAGCGGCGGCCGCGTGCTGGCAGTGACCGCGCTAGGCGACAGCGTGCGCATGGCGCAGGCGCGCGCCTACGAGGCTGTGTCGGCCATCCGCTTCGACGGCATGCAATACCGGCGCGACATCGGCTGGCGCGCACTGGATCGCAGCAAGAAGTGAGGCACGCGGCATGAAGCAGACGGTGGATACGCTGCGTGCGCATCTCGCGCATGGCGGCCTGGTCGCCTACCCGACCGAATCCTGCTATGGCCTGGGCTGCGACCCGCGCCAACCCCGTGCGCTCCGGCGTCTCATCGCCGCCAAGGGCCGCAGCGCCGCCAAGGGTCTGCTATTGATTGCAGCAGACTGGGCGCAGATCAAACCCTACGTTGCCCCCCTGCCACCGGCTGCGCTTGCGCGTATGAAACGCCTCTGGCCCGGCCCGGTCACCTGGGTGGTGCCGGCGTCCCGCCGCTGCCCGGCCCTGCTGACGGGCGGCCGGCCCACCGTTGCGGTGCGCGTCACCGCGCATCCCGATGCGGCCCGTCTGTGTCGCGCGCTCGGCATGGCGCTGGTTTCCACCAGCGCAAACAAAAGCGGGCGGCCCGCCGCCCAAACCGCTGCCGAATGCCGCAGAATATTCGGCGCGCGCGTACGCACGCTCGATGGCCGCATCGGCACGCGCCGCCGGCCGTCCACCCTCATTGATCTTGCCACCGGAAAAATCCTGCGCCCATGATGTCTGCCGCCATCGATACCCCCGCCGTCAAGGCCTACCTGCTCGACTTGCAGGCGCGCATCGTCGCCGCGCTGGAAGCCGCCGACGGCCTGCCCTTCCGCACCGATTCCTGGGACCGTGCCGAAGGCGGCGGCGGCGTCTCGCGCCTGATCGAGGAAGGCCGCGTGCTCGAACGCGGCGGGGTGAATTTCTCGCACGTGCTGGGCGACAAGCTGCCGCCCTCGGCCAGCGCACACCGCCCCGAGCTGGCGGGTCGCCGCTGGGAAGCGATGGGCGTGTCGCTGGTGCTGCATCCGCGCAATCCCTACGCGCCGACGGTGCACATGAACGTGCGCTGCTTCGTCGCGCTGAAGGACGATGAAGCGCCGGTGTTCTGGTTTGGCGGCGGCATGGACCTCACGCCTTACTACGGCTTTGCCGAAGACGCGCAGCATTTCCACGCCACCTGCAAGGCCGCGCTCGACCCGTTTGGCGCGGATTTGCACCCGCGTTTCAAAAAATGGTGCGACGAGTATTTCTTCCTCAAGCACCGCAACGAGCCGCGCGGCATTGGCGGCGTGTTTTTCGACGACTACGCCGAGGGCGGCTTCGACGCCGCCTTCGCCATGACGCGCGCGGTGGGCGACGCCTTCCTCGACGCCTACCTGCCCATTCTCGAACGCCGCAAGAATCATGCATACGGCGAGCGCGAGCGCGACTTCCAGGCTTACCGGCGCGGGCGCTACGTCGAATTCAATCTGGTGTTCGACCGGGGCACGCTGTTTGGCCTGCAATCCGGCGGTCGCACCGAATCCATCCTCATGTCGCTGCCGCCCATCGTGAAATGGCGCTACGACTGGCAGCCCGAACCCGGCTCGCCGGAGGCCGCGCTCACCCGCGATTTCCTCGTCGCGAAGAACTGGGTCTGACATGCACAAGGTGCCGCGTCGCATCCTCATTGGCCTGGGTGTCCTGCTGTTGCTGGTGGGCCTGGTTGCGCTCGTTGCCTACGAACTGCTGTCCTCCGCGCTCGAAGCCAAGTACCTCGCCAAGACCGCGCAGAAGATGACCTGGCAACTCAAGCCCGGCCCCTCCGAACGCATCGTCTACCCCGGAGGCGGCCCCTACGACGTGCGTCTGGGCTACAGCAAGCTGCCGGAGTATTTCGCTCGCCTCGACAAGGCCGGCTGGAAAATCGACCAGCAGGCCAAGATCAGCGTGCCGATGGAACGCGTCTCGCAGCTGGGCCTGTTCCTGCCCTACCGCGAAAAGGACCAGGCCGGCATCGCGCTGTTGGACAGCGACGGCCAGACGCTCTATCGCGGCCGCCATCCCGAACGCGTCTACGACCGCTTCGAGACCATTCCCAAGGTCCTGGTCGACGCCCTGCTCTACATCGAAAATCGCGAACTGCTCACCGAGGAATACCCCAACCGCAACCCGGCGGTGGAATGGGATCGCCTCGCGCAGGCGGTACTGGAAAAGGGCATCAGCGTCATCGACACCAACCGCAACGTGCCGGGCGGCAGCACGCTACCAACACAGATCGAAAAATACCGCCATTCGCCCGAAGGCCGCACTTCGGACATGAGCGAAAAACTGCGCCAGATGGCCACTGCCAGTCTGCGGGCTTATCTCGACGGCCCCAACACGCTGGCCATGCGCCGGCAGACGGTGATGGCCTATCTCAACACCGTGCCGCTCGCCGCTGCGCCGCGCTACGGCGAAGTGAGCGGCATCGGCGACGGTCTGTGGGCCTGGTACGGGCTCGACTTTGCCGAGATCAACCGCACCCTGGCGCGCACGCCCAACAAGCACGATGCCGACTACGCCCACGCGCTCAAACACGCGCTCTCGCTCATCGTCGCCGAACGCCGGCCCTCGTACTACCTTGCCGCCAACCGCAAGGCACTCGACGCGCTGACCGACGATCACCTGGGCCTGCTCGCCAGTGCCGGCATCATTTCGCGCGATCTGGCCGAACGCGCCAAGCAGGTGAAACTGCGCAATACGAGCGAACGCGTCGACCCGCCACCGCCGCGCTTCGTCGACCAGAAAGCCGCCAACGCGCTGCGCATCAAGGTGGCGCAGCTGCTCGGCGAATCGCGCCTGTACGACCTCGACCGCCTCGACCTCACGGTCGACACCAGCATCAACCAGCCGGCGCAGAAAATCGTCAGCACGTATCTGCAAAGCCTTTCCAAGCTGGAGGCCGCGACGGCATCCGGGCTGGTCGGCCATCGCCTTCTGCAACCAAGCAACCCGCTCGACAAGGTGATCTACAGCTTCACGCTGTACGAGAAAACCCCGCGCGGCAACCAGCTGCGCATCCAGGCCGACAACCTCAACCAGCCGTTCGACCTCAACAGCCAGGCGCGGCTCGACCTCGGTTCCACCGCCAAGCTGCGCACCCTCGTCACCTATCTGGAAATCGTCGCGCGCCTGCACGCCGAGGCCCGCACGCTGGATAAAAAAATCCTTGCGCAAAAAGCCCAGCCGCAGCGCGACGTGCTCGCGCAATGGGTCGCCGCCACTGTACTGGCCAACCCGGCTATCTCGCTCCAGGCCCTGCTCGATGGCGCGATGGCGCGGCCTTACTCGGCTGCGCCCGAAACCTTTTTCACCGGCGGTGGCCTGCACAACTTTGCCAACTTCGACCCCAAGGACAACGGCCGCGTAATGGACGTGTGGGAAGCGACGAAGAACTCGGTCAACCTCGTCTACATCCGCATCATGCGCGACATCGTGCGCCACTACGCCAGCGCCACACCGGGTGCGGCCGCGCGCATCCTCGACGACGCCGGCAACCCGCTGCGCGAAACCT
>CAZOVQ010000118.1:0-2112 GCA_964583195.1 uncultured Thiobacillus sp. | reverse complement strand
CCGGGTGCGGCCGCGCGCATCCTCGACGACGCCGGCAACCCGCTGCGCGAAACCTATCTCGCGCGCTTTGTCGACCAGGAAGGCCGCACCTTCATCCGCCGCTTCTACCAGCGGCACAAGGCCCTCACGCCTGCGCAGATGCTGGAAAACGTCATCGCACGCGCGCGCACCCCGCGCCGCTTTGCCGCCGTTTACCGCTACCTCGAACCGCAGGCCGATCTGGCCACGTTCGACGCTGCGCTGCGCGCAGCCTTCCCCGACAGCACCGCGCTCAGCGCCAAAACCGTCGAGTCGCTCTACCAGGCCCACGCACCCGACGCCTACGACCTGGCCGACCGCGGCTACGTGGCGCAGATTCACCCGCTGGAACTGTGGGTGGTGAAAAGCCTGCGCGCCGCGCCGAAAACCGATCTAGCGACGCTTTACGACACCGGGGCCGGCGTGCGGCTCGAAGTCTACGACTGGCTGTTCAAGACCAGCCGCAAGAACGCGCAGGACATCCGCATCCAGTCGCTGCTGGAAGTGGAAGCCTTCGACTATCTGCTGCACGACTGGAAGCGTCTGGGCTATCCCTTCGACAACATCACGCCCTCCTACGCCACCGCCATTGGCAGCTCGGGCGACCGGCCGGCGGCGCTGGCCGAGCTGATGAGCATTCTCGTCAACGACGGCGTACGCGTGCCCATGGTTAGCCTTACCGGCCTGCATTTCGCGGCCGACACGCCCTACGACACGCGGCTCTCGATGAAAGCGCCCAAAGGCGAGCGCCTGATGCCGGTTGAAGTGGCGCGCACCGTGCGCCGCGCACTCGCCAACGTGGTCGAAGGCGGCACCGCCGGCCGGCTCGCCGGCGCGCTCAAGGCGGCCGACGGCACGCCGCTCGTTATCGGCGGCAAGACCGGCACCGGCGACCACCGTTTCGAACGCTACGGCAAAGGCGGCCAACTGATCGAATCGCGCGTGGTGAACCGTACCGCCACCTTTGCCTTCTATCTGGGCGACCGCTACTTCGGCACGCTCACCGCGCTGGTGCCGGGTGAAATCGCGGGGCAGTTCGGCTTCACCAGTTCGCTCACGGCGCAGATACTCAAAACCCTGCTGCCGCAGCTGCAACCGCACCTGTATCCGCAGCCGCCCGCGTCCGCCGCGCCGGTCGCCGTCCCCGGTGAACCCGTGCCCGCCGAACCCGCCCCCGTCCAGCCCGCCCCGGCCCCCGCCCCGCGCGGCCCGCTCAGGGAAAAACCCGACGGGGCCACCAGCCAGGCCGACCCGGGCCCGAAAGACGCGCCCCTGCACGACGGCTTCCCCGAGGATCTGGAGCCGACGGTTTCGGTGCCGGTGCCCACCGCGCCGCCGGCAGCGCCGGCAACACCGGCCAGCCCCTGACCGATGCCGCCCCCACCCCTGTCCGCCCGCTTGGGCACGCACCGCAAGCGCGCTATGCTGGGAGCCTGAGCCCGCCATGAAAGACGTCATTCATCCGCTGATCCAGCACACGCCGCCCGATACCGGCAACGTCAGTATCCCGGCGCTGAAGGTGCTGTCCGAAATTACCACCAGCCTGTCGTCCGACGCCAACGTCGAACAACTGCTGGGGCGTTTTCTCTCGACCATGATCCGGCTGGCCGGCGCGCAGGCCGGCGCGGTGCGCGTCATCACCGACGACCGCACCCACCTGAAACTCATCGGCTCGCTCGGCCTGCCCGATGACATCGTCGAACACGAAGCCATCGTCAGCGTGGATTGCGGCGTGTGCGGCAAGGCCGCGCGCGAAGTGTCGGTCAGCAGCTGGAACAACGTCGCCTTCTGCAAACGCCAGGCCAACGCGCCCTACTTCA
This sequence comes from uncultured Thiobacillus sp., assembly GCA_964583195.1. Classification (GTDB taxonomy): domain Bacteria; phylum Pseudomonadota; class Gammaproteobacteria; order Burkholderiales; family Thiobacillaceae; genus Thiobacillus. The sequence goes on along the minus strand of CAZOVQ010000118.1, from coordinate 274 downwards.
GCAGCGCGTGCAACACCGTCGTCGCCGTGCCTCTCATGCACAAGAACCAGGTCATGGGCGTCTACAACCTGTTTCTCGACGCCGACCACAGCGTGCCCGAAGACGTGCGCCTGCTGTTCCGCTCGATCAGCGAACACCTCGGCATTGCCTTGGAAAACGCCCGTCTCACACGCGAGAACATGCGCATATCGCTCATGAACGAACGCCAGATGCTGGCCAACCAGATTCACGATTCGCTCGCGCAGACGCTGGCCTACGCCAAGATGCGGCTGAA
>CAZOVQ010000117.1:0-6001 GCA_964583195.1 uncultured Thiobacillus sp. | reverse complement strand
GCTTCAGCAGGAGTTCCAGCGCCTGTTCCTTCAGCTTTGCCTGCACGCGGCGTTTCACCTCGCGCTCCAGATTCGCCTTCACTTCGGCCCTGAGTTTGTCGAGATCGCCGTCTTCCACGCCCAGCGCCTTGGCGAATTCGGCGTCAATTGCCGGCAGCACTGGCACCTGCACATCCTTCACCTGCACTTCGAAGTGCGCGGCCTTGCCGGCAAGTCCCCGCGCAGCGTAGTCGGCCGGAAATGTCAGTTCGAAGCCTTTTGCGTCACCCGCCACGAGGCCGACCAGCGCCTGCTCGAAATCCTTGAGCAGGCGGCCTTCGCCCAGGACGGCCGCGAAATCCACGCCCTGGCCGCCTTCGAACGGCGCGCCATCGACCGTACCCTGGTAGTCGAAACGCACCAGATCGCCCTCGGCGGCCGGGCGGCCGGCGGTCTCGAAGGTACGGCGCTGCTTTTGCAGCACTTCCAGCGTTTTCGCCACATCGGCGTCTACCAGCGTCACTGACGGACGGCTGATTTTGCCATCGGCGAGACTGCCGATCCGTACCTCGGGATAGACCTCGAAGCTGGCGCTGAAGCTCATTTCCGAAGCGGCGCCCTGCCCCGCCTTCGGTTCGAAGCGCGGCGCGCCGGCGACGCGCAGTTGATGCGTGCGCACCGCCTCGCCGAAGCGGCTGTGCAGGGTTTCACCCAGCACTTCCTGGCGCACGCTGGCGCCATGCTGACGCGCCACCGCGGTCAGCGGCGCCTTGCCGGGCCGGAAGCCGTCCATCTTGACGTTGCGCGCCAGCCGCCTGATGCGGTTTTGCACTTCGCTTTCCAGTTGATCCATGGGCACGCTGATGTCCAGTCGGCGAACCAGTCCTTCGAGTACTTCAAGATTTGCTTGCATCGCGATACTTTCTGGCTGAATTGAATAAAAATCGGGCTGACTCATGGCGACTCGCCCGCCATGTCGGTGAAACGCCTGACCGCCCCGTGGCAAACCGGGGACGGCAGACCGGCGATTATCGCGCTACGGCGACGCCGCCTGCATTGCTCCGCCTGCGGTATTTCACATTCACGGCACCAAGCCGATGGTGCGAAAGGGGGGACTCGAACCCCCACGCCTTGCGGCGCTGGAACCTAAATCCAGTGCGTCTACCAATTCCGCCACTCTCGCGGCCGGGCCGCAAAAAACATCGCAAATAAGTGTAATATAATCAAGACGATGCTGTCACCCAAGGCAGCCCGGCTTCACCTTAAGTCTTTATTCCCATTCCGTTTTTTTATTACCGGTGCCGGTCGATCACTACGAAAACTTCCCGGTTGCCTCCTGGCTGCTGCCCAAACGGCTGCGCCGGCCGGTCGAGGCCATCTATCGTTTCGCGCGCAGCGCCGACGACATCGCCGACGAAGGCGACGCGGCGCCGGACGAACGGCTGGCGCAATTGGCGGCGTATCGCCGCGCGCTCGACCGCATCGAGCACGGCGAAACGCCGGACGATCCGGTATTCGCCCCCCTGGCCGAGGCCATTCGCCGCCACGACATTCCCCTGGCGCCATTGCGCGATCTTTTGTCGGCTTTCGAACAGGATGTGTCGAAAACCCGCTACGCCAGCTTCGGCGAGCTGATGGATTACTGCCGGCGTTCCGCCAATCCTGTCGGGCGTTTGATGATGCATCTCTACGGCGACGACGATCCGCGCCACCTCGCCTGTTCGGATGCCATTTGCAGCAGCCTGCAACTCATCAATTTCCTGCAGGACATCGCCCCCGACTACCGCAAGGGCCGCCTCTACCTGCCGCAGGACGAACTCGCCGCGCTTCACGTGAGCGAAGCGCAGATCGCCGCCGGCGACACGCGCGGCCTGTGGCACACGATGATGCACAGACAGATCGAACGTGCACGCAGGATGCTGCAGGCGGGGACGCCGCTCGGGCGCATCCTCAAGGGACGCGTCGGTCTGGAAATCAGGCTGACGATACTCGGCGGCGAAACCATCCTGCGCAAGCTCCACGCCGACCCCGGCTGCGTCTTTACCCGGCGCCCCGTCCTGACGCCGGGCGACTGGCTGACGATGTCCCTGCGGAGCTTGCGCTGATGGCCCCGCACCGCTATTGCCAGGAACGCGCTGCCGCGAGCGGTTCGAGTTTCTACTACAGCTTTCTGTTTCTGCCGCCCGAAACGCGGCGCGCGATCATCGCCTTCTACGCCCTGTGCCGGGAACTGGACGACGTGGTCGACGAATGCCGCGAGCGCCAGGTGGCCGAAGCCAAGCTCGACTGGTGGCGCGACGAGATCGAACGCTACACGCAGGGCGTGCCGCAACACCCCGCCACCCGCGCGCTCGCCGATACGGAACGCGGGCGCAGCGTCGCGCCGGCCCTGTTGCTGGAAATCGTCGACGGCATGGCGATGGACCTCGGCCACGTTCGTTATCCGGATTTCAGGTCGCTGAACCTCTATTGCCATCGCGTGGCCGGCGTCGTGGGCGAGGTCGCGGCCGCGATCTTCGAAGGCGCACGCGGCGCCCACGACCGCGACGTGCGCCGCTACGCGCACACACTCGGGCTTGCCTTCCAGCTCACCAACATCATCCGTGACGTGGGCGAGGACGCGCGGCGCGGCCGCATCTACCTGCCGCTGGACGAACTGGCCCGCTTCGGGGTTGCCGAGTCCGACATCCTGAACGGACGCGATACGCCCGCATTCCAGGCCTTGATGCAGTTCCAGTACGAACGCGCCCAGGCCAGCTACGCAGAGGCCCTTGCCGTGCTGCCCGCATCGTCCCGCCGCGCACAGCGCCCCGGGCTCGCGATGGCGGCGATCTACCGCGCCGTGCTCGACGAAATCCGGCGCGCCGGCTTTCCTGTGCTGCGCGCACGCATCGCGCTCACGCCGCTGCGCAAGCTGTGGCTCGCCGGCAAGACCTGGCTGTTTCCGTGAAGCCCTCGGTGGCGGTGATCGGCGGTGGCTGGGCCGGCTGCGCCGCCGCGCTGGTGCTCGCCGAAGCCGGCGTCGCGGTGACACTCTTCGAAGCCGGGCGCGCGCTGGGTGGCCGAGCGCGTGCCGCCCGCCTCGACGGCCATGCGCTCGACAACGGCCAGCACCTGCTGCTCGGTGCCTACGCAAGCTGTCTGGCACTGATAAGCCGCTGCCGGCCCGAAGCCCCGGACGGCGGGCTGTGGCGGCGGCCCTTGCGGATCGACGCGCCGCCGGCCTTGCATCTGGCCTGCCCCGCCCTGCCCGCGCCGCTGCACCTGCTGGCCGGACTTGTCACCGCGCGCGGCCTGGGCCTGCGGGACAAATGGGCGGCCGCGCGCTGGGCGCAGCGCCATCTATCCAGGCCGGCGGCAGGAGACGACACCAGCGTCGCCGAACTCACGCGCGACCAGCCCGAAGCCGTCAACCGCCTGCTGTGGCACCCCTTGTGCGTTTCCGCACTCAACACCCCGCCCGGAACCGCCAGCGCGCATGCGTTCCTCGCGGTGCTGCGCGCCGCCTTCGGTGACAGCCGTGCTGACAGCGATTTCCTCCTGCCGCGCACCGACCTTACCGACCTCTTTCCGCAGCCGGCCGCCCGCCGCATCGTCACTCTCGGCGGCCGTGTCGAAACCGGACACCGGGTGCGCGCCATCGAAGCCGCGTCCACGTCGATCACGCTGCGCATCGGCAACGACGCCCCCCGTTTCACGCACGCCGTGATCGCGGTCGCGCCGCAACACCTGCCCGCCCTGACCGAATACGTGCGCGAACTCGAACCTGTGCGACGCCAGATCGCCGCGTATCACTATCTACCGATCGCCACCGGCTACCTGCAGGTCGATCCCGCTTTCCGGCTTGCCACGCCGCTCGTCGCGCTCACCGACGGCCCCGCGCAGTTCGCGTTCGACCGCGGACCCAGCCACGCCCAGCCCGGCATGCTCGCCCTCGTCGCCAGCGCCGCCGCCGGACTGCCCGCCGACTGGCTCGACCGGGCCGAGGCGCAGTTGCGGCGCATCGCCGCCCCCGGCCCGACACACTGGCGGCGCGGCATCGTCGAAAAGCAGGCCACCTACGCCTGCGTGCCCGGCATGGCGCGCCCGCCGGTGCGCACCCCGCATCCGCGCCTGTTTCTTGCCGGCGACTACACTGCCAGCCCTTATCCCGCCACGCTCGAAACTGCAATGACGAGCGGCGTACAATCGGCCCGCGCCCTCCTCGAAACGCTATGAAAGCCTATCTCGCCCCCCCCGATCTGCTCGCCGGCCGGGTCATCCTCGTCACCGGCGCCAGTTCCGGCCTCGGCCGCGCAGCCAGCCTCGCCTACGCCCGTCATGGCGCCACCGTCGCCCTGCTCGCACGCGACGAAGCGAAGCTCGAAGCCGTGTACGACGAAATCACCGCCGCCGGCGGCCCCGAACCGGCGATGTTCCCCTTCGACCTGGCCGTGGCCGACGACCGCGGCCTGGAAACGCTCGCAGGGGCCATTGCGCATCACCTGATGCGGCTCGACGGCATCCTGCACAGCGCGCACCATTTTTTTTCGCTCACCCCGCTGGTCTTGCAGACGCTGGATCAATGGCAAAGCCTCCTGCGGGTCAACCTCATCGCACCTTTCGCGCTCACCCGCGCCTGCCTGCCACTGCTGCGGCAGGCAGCGGACGCCTCGGTGATCTTCACCGGCGAAACCCACGGCCATGCGCCCGCCGCGTTCTGGGGCGGCTATGCCGTCGCGAAATCCGGTCTCGAAACCCTCACCCGCATCTGGGCCGACGAACTCGACGCCGAGCCGGGGCTGCGCATCAATACCCTGATACCCGGCCAGGTCGCCACCTCCCTGCGCGCCCGCACCCACCCTGGCCTGGCGCCCGAAACCCTGCCGACCCCCGACGATCTGATGCCCTGGTATCTCTATCTGATGGGCGCGGCCAGCCGCGGTGTGCGCGGCCAGATCGTCGAGTGCCGCGTCTGAACGCGTCCCGCATGAAAATCGGCCGCTACCATATCCTCGACGAAATCGGTCGGGGCGCGATGGGCACGGTCTACCGTGCCCGCGACCCGCTGATCGAACGCGAAATCGCGATCAAGGCGGTTGCGGTCGAACACCTGCGCGCCGAAGGCGCGGACGCGGAAGCGCGCTTTATGCGCGAAGCGCAGAGCGCGGGCCGGCTCTCGCATCCGAACATCGTCACCATCTATGACGTCGGCGAAACCGCGACCCATGCCTACATCGCCATGGAATACCTGTCCGGCCCGACCCTGCGTGCGCTGATGGACCGCAGCCCCCTGCCTGTCGAACTCGTACTCGACACCGCCCGGCAGATGGCTGAAGCCCTGGCGTTCGCCCATGAGCGCGGCGTCGTTCACCGCGACATCAAACCCGCCAACGTCGTCGTCGGTGCGAACGGACGCATCAAGCTCACCGACTTCGGCATCGCCCACGTGCAGAACAGCAGCCAGACGCAGACCGGCCTGATGCTCGGTTCACCGCGCTACATGTCGCCGGAGCAGGCCATGGGCCGCGAGGTCGATGGCCGGTCGGACATTTTTTCCCTCGGCGCGGTACTGTACGAAATGCTCAGCGGCCGCTACGCCTTCGACGGCGACAGCCTGCCGGCCATCGTCTTCCGTGTGCTCCACGACACCCCGCCGCCGGCCCCGCCTCTGCGCGGCGCGCTGCCGCACGGGCTGAACGAGCTCATCGCACGCATGCTGGACAAGCGCCCGCAGGCGCGGCCCGACGCGCGCGAACTCGCTGCCACCCTCCACGCCCTGCGGCCTGCCGACCACGACCCTGCCGCCGCACCGCCCCCCCTTCCCCTGCGCGCCCGGCGCACCCTGGCCTTTGCCGCCGTGCTCGGTGTTTCAGCGCTGCTCGGTCTGGGCCTCATCGCAAGCCGGCTCTTCCAGCCGACGCCGGCAAAACCCGCATCCGTGCCCCTGGTCCCGCCTCATCCGGCACCCCCTGCCGCCTCGCCGCCGTCCACGGCGGCCGCCACAGGCACGCCTGCCGAACCCGCGTCCGCGCGCGTCCCG
>CAZOVQ010000116.1:0-6004 GCA_964583195.1 uncultured Thiobacillus sp. | reverse complement strand
CATGCCATGCAAGCGCTCTCCCAGCTGAGCTATACCCCCAACGAAGCCGCGCATTGTATAGACGTGGTCGGGGCTTGTAAAGTCCGTTGCGGTAAAAATCAGTCGGGCAGGCACTTGCCGGGATTGAGCAGGCCAAGAGGGTCGAACTGCCGTTTGATCGCGCGCATGAGATCGAGGGTGGGGGCGTCGATTTCCTGCGGGACGAAACGGCGTTTTTCGGTGCCGATGCCGTGCTCGCCGGACAGGGTACCGCCTGCCGCCAGCACGCACCCCATGACGGCGTCGAGCGCGGCGCGCGCGCGCGCCATTTCATCGGCATTGTCGGGGTGCACCATGAGGTTGACGTGCAGGTTGCCGTTGCCTGCGTGGCCGAAGGATACGATGGGCAGGCGATGGATGCCGGCGGTGGCGTCGAGAAAATCGACGAGGTCGGCAAGCCGTGTGACGGGCACGACGACGTCCTCGTTGATCTTGAGCGGAGCGATGCGCTTGACCGCGTGCGAGAGCGATTTGCGCGCGGCCCACAGGCGGGCGATGTCGGCGCGGGCGAAGCCGCTTTTCGTTTCCAGCAGGCCGCTGCCGGCGAGGGCGGTTTTCAGGGCCTCGATCTGGCGGGGTACGTCTGCCGCTGCGCCGTCGGCTTCGACCATCAGCAGCGCGCGCGTGCCGGGGGCGAGGTCGTCCGCCGCACCGGTGGGGCGGATGGCATCGATGGCGCGCGCGTCCATGAATTCGAGCGCCGATGGCACGACGGGCTGGCGCATGACGCGGCCGACGGCGTCGAGCGCAGCGCGCGGGCTGGCAAAGCACAGGCGCAGCGTGGCAACGGTTTCCGGGGCGGGCTGAAGCTTGAGCGTGGCTTCGGTGATGAGCGCAAGCGTACCTTCCGAGCCGACCAGCAGGCGGGTGAGGTCGTAGCCGGTGACGCCCTTGCTGGTGCGGCAGCCGGTGCGGATTTCGCGGCCGTCGCCGGTGACGGCGCGCAGGCCCAGCACCCAGTCGCGGGTGACGCCATATTTGACCGCTCGCGGCCCGGCGGCGTTCATGGCGAGATTGCCGCCAATGCGGCTGTAGGCGCCGCTGCCGGGGTCGGGCGGATAGAAGAGGCCGGCGCTGCGCGCGAGCTGATCGATGTCTTCGGTGACCACCCCTGGCTCGACGACGACGATGCGGTTGTCGGGGTCGAATTCGAGCACGCGGCGCATGCATTCGAAGCTGACGACGACGCTGCCGGGCGCGGGCAGCGCACCGCCGACGTTGCCGGAGCCGGCGCCGCGCGGCGTGACGGCGACGGCGTGTGCGTGCGCGGCGCGCAGCAGCGCGACCACGTCCTCGTGCGAAGCGGGGAACAGCACCGCGTCCGGGAGGACGTGCCTGGGGGTTTCGTCGCTGGCGTACAGCGCACGAGTGGCTTCGTCGTCGCAGCAGCGGGTATCGCCCAGGGCGGCGCGGAAGGCGGCGCGCGCGGCCTCGCTCAGCATGGCTCAGGCGACGCGTTCTGGCGGCAGGGTTGCGAGCAGTTGTCCGACCATGTCGGCGTCGAAGTCCATGCCGATTTCCCAGCCGGGATTGAGCGCGATCGGGATGCCGCCGCCGATGCGTCGCAGCAGCCAGGAAAAATCGGTCAGCAGACCGCCGGAAAATTCAGGGAAATGCAGGACCATGGGTTTGGCGCGCTCGGGGCTGGTGAACAGCATCAGCACACGCTCGCCGTCCGCGTCCTCGACGATCAGCGGCTCGGCCTGAGTGGAACGCTGGAAGCCCTGGATGGGGTGTTTTTCGTCACGCACCGGCATGAACACCTGTTGGTCGACGAGGTTCAGGGCGAAGGTTTCCGGATCGAGCGTGCCGGCGTGCACGGCGACGAGCTGATCTTCGAGCGGATTGTGGGGGATGAAGTCCATGGGGGCGTACTCCTGAACGAATGGCAGAGTTTACCCCGGATCGTTCGCCGGGCGCCTCTCGCGCGTCTGCCCGAATGACGCCCGTTCAGCGTTTCCAGCGTTCCGGGTGAGCCCAGAAACGCGGGTTGAGCCAGTCCGGCACCGCTTTGTAGGTCGCCAGATCGTAGCTGTGTATGCGCGTACCGTCGGCAGGATCGAGCAGTTCGCGCACGAAGCCCAGGGCGCGGAAGGCGGCATCGTCCAGCGCGCAGTCCGCGCGTGCCACCAGCAGCATGCGGGGCGATGCATACAGGCGGGCACGGTGGATCAGGTGGCGGGCCGAGGCGGCATCGAGGCCAACGAGCGCATCGATGCCCAACGCCAGCGCGCAGGGCGAATCGAGCATGGCATCGAACAGCTTGACCGGCATGACTGCATCGTGCGCGGCGGTGAAGGCGCGCGCCGTTTCGTCGAGTGCGCACAGGCTGGCAGGGCGCAAGGCAGCCAGCTGCGCGGCGAGCTGCTGGCGCCAGTTCACGTCGGTCGCGGCACGCGCACCAGCCGGGTGCCGAGCAGGCGGTCGTGCAGGAATTGCTGGTCGCGATCGACGAGCCCCCACAGCAAACCCGCGCTGCCGACGGCGATCCAAGGCCAGGTGCCGGCGGGGGTCCAGCCGTAGCCGGCCAGACCCAGTGCCGGCATGAGTCCCGTCAGAAGGAATCGCTGCAACGCGAGTTTCGGCGTGACGCGCCCGCCGTTCGGGCTGATCAGGCGGATGCGCCAGGTTTTCATCGCCAGTGTCTGTCCGCTGCGCCCCCAGAATGCGGCGAAGTAGGCGAACAGCACGCCGGCAAGATAGAACTGGAAAACAAAGTGGGGCCAGCCGGAGCGGGCGTTGCCGACGAGGTACAGAAACGGCAGCGAAGCGACGAACAGCACGGCGAGTACGAGCAGCGACTCGTACAGCATCGCGGCAAGACGCACCTGAAGCGGTGCGTGGGGAGCTATTGCTTTGTCTGGCATGGTGGCTCTATATTGCGACCTGGCGCGGCAATTTGCCACACCGCTGCCACATAAAACGCGCCGGCCCGACCGGCCACAACACCAATCAGGAGGGGCACGATGCACATCGTCAGGCAATTGATGGCCATACCGGGCGTGATTGCGGCCGGCGAATATGCGTACCGCGGCGACCGTTTCTCGTATCAGGGCGCACTCACCGACGAATACGCCCGCATGGCCTCCATCCTCTGTCGCGCCAACACGCTTTCGGTCAACATGCAGTCCGAGATTTTCGATTCCTTTGCCGAGAACTGCGGTTGCCGCCCGGTGCAGGGCTGGATCGTGCGCGGCGCAAAGATCACGGTGTGCACGATTGGCAATTATTTCGCCTTCGTCGAAAACCGCCCGGAACTGCTCAATGACGTGATGACCATCCTGCGCGCCAAGGTCGGCGACGTGGGCGGCGATCTGCTCGTCAATCTGTACGCCAAACTGGGTGGGGATACCCAGGAAGCCCTCTACTGAACCGACCGTACACCGGGAGAACGCGATGACTCTGGAAAAAATGATGGAACTGCCGGGCGCCATGGCGGCGTTTACCTACAGCGACCGTGGCGACCTACAAAGCCATGTTTTGCGGGAGGGAACCGAACTGACGCCGCAGGTGCTGGATCTGCTCGCGCGTTCCTGCGTCGCCAACCTGGCGATTGCGGGCATGGAGGCGCGCGGCTGGGAGGCCGTCACCGGGCAGAGCGGTTTTCAGCCGCTGCAGGGATTTTCGGTGGTGGGCCTCGAATGGTCGGTGGTGGTCAATGGCAATTGTGGCGTCATCGTGAAAAATCGCGACGCCGATTACGAAGCTGCTTTCAACGCCTTGCAAATCGCTTGAGGTTGTCGCCATGTCGCTGAAAAGAATCCTGGTGCTTGATGGCGTGACGGCGGTTTGCCGCTTTCGCGATGACGGCGAGATCATGGAGGCGCAAGGCATGCTGCCGCCCGACTTGATGAAACGTCTGGCGAAATTCGCGCAATGGTATCGCCGCATGGTGTCGGGCAATACTGATCTGCTGTCGCTGTTTTCCCAGATGCGCGGCTGGTCGCCTTCGAAGGGCTGGGTGGTGCGCGGCGCGACGACGACCGTGTGCGGTTTGGGCAATACCGTCTGCATGCTCGACAATGCGCAGGGGTCGCTCAATGAAATCATGCGGGCACTGGACGAAGCCGCGCACGAATAATCTTCGCGCGCAGCGGGCGAGAGCTTTTCCGCCGCGCGCGCCGCGGCATCGTCCGCCCCGGATGCGAGCCCGGAGCCCAGGGTTTTCTTGACCGCATCGGGGCAAACCGTTTACCCTCACGGGTTCCCAACGATTTGATTTTTTGCCAGTTTATGGAAGCCACGGGCGCCGAGATCGTCGTACGTTGTCTGGCCGAAGAGGGGGTCGAATTCGTCTTCGGCTATCCCGGCGGGGCCGTGCTCAACATCTACGATGAAATCTTCAAGCAAGACAAGTTCAAGCACGTGCTGGTGCGTCACGAGCAGGCCGCGGTGCACGCGGCGGATGCCTACGCGCGCGCCACGGGCCGTGTCGGCGTAGCGCTGGTCACGTCCGGTCCGGGGGTGACCAATGCTGTGACGGGCATCGCCACCGCCTACATGGACTCCATTCCCATCGTCGTCGTCACGGGTCAGGTGCCGACCCCGGCGATCGGCATGGACGCCTTCCAGGAAGTCGATACCGTAGGCATCACGCGGCCGTGCGTGAAGCACAACTTCCTGGTCAAGGACGTGAAGGATCTGGCCACGACGATGAAGAAGGCCTTCCACATCGCCGCCACCGGACGCCCCGGCCCGGTGGTGGTCGACGTACCCAAGGATGTGACCTACCACAGCACGGACTTCAGCTATCCCACCAGCCTCGAGATGCGTTCATACAACCCAGTGGTCAAGGGGCACGGCGGGCAGATGAAGCGGGCAGCGCAGATGCTGCTCGAAGCCAGGCGTCCGATGATCTACGCAGGCGGCGGCGTGGTGCTGGGCGACGCGGCGGCGCAACTGGTTGAACTCGCGCGTCTGCTCGGTTTTCCCGTCACCAACACGCTGATGGGCCTCGGAGGCTATCCCGCCACCGACCGCCAGAACCTCGGCATGCTGGGCATGCACGGCACCTACGAAGCCAACATGGCGATGCAGCACTGCGACGTGTTGCTTGCGGTCGGTGCGCGCTTCGACGACCGCGTGATCGGCAACCCGTCGCATTTCGCGCGCGAGCAGCGCCGCATCATCCACGTCGACATCGACCCGTCGTCGATTTCCAAGCGGGTGAAGGTCGACGTGCCCATCGTCGGCGACGTGAAGAACGTGCTGAGCGAAATGCTGACCCTGCTGAAACAGGCCAAGGACAGACCCGACGAGGCTGCGCTCACCGCCTGGTGGACGCAGATAGAATTGTGGCGCTCCAAGAACTGTCTCAAGTACAACCGCCAGAGTGCCAACATCAAGCCGCAGTACGTGGTCGAGAAATTGTGGGAAATCACCAAGGGCGACGCCTTCGTGACGTCCGACGTGGGCCAGCACCAGATGTGGGCGGCGCAGTATTACAAGTTTGACCAGCCGCGCCGCTGGATCAATTCCGGCGGGCTGGGCACCATGGGCGTGGGCCTGCCGTACGCAATGGGCGTGCAGCTTGCCTTTCCCGACGCGCAGGTTGCGTGCATCACGGGCGAATCGTCCATCCAGATGAACATCCAGGAACTCTCCACCTGCAAGCAATACCGCATTCCGGTCAAGGTGCTCACGCTCAACAACGGCTACATGGGCATGGTGCGGCAATGGCAGGAATTCTTCTACGGCAGTCGCTACGCCGAGTCCTACATGGAATCGTTGCCGGATTTCGTCAGGCTCGCCGAATCCTACGGCCACGTCGGCATGAAGATCGAAAAACCCGGCGATGTCGAGGCGGCCCTGAAGGAAGCCTTTTCGCCCGCGCTGAAGGACCGCATGGTGTTCATGGATTTCATCACCGATGCATCGGAAAACGTCTTCCCCATGGTCGAAGGTGGAAAAGGGCTGTCGGAAATGATCCTGGCGGAGGAGCTCTGACATGCGCCACATCATTTCG
>CAZOVQ010000115.1:0-6011 GCA_964583195.1 uncultured Thiobacillus sp. | reverse complement strand
CACGCTCATGCTGGCGTCGAACAACGTGCTGTCGCCCGCCAACGGCGAACCCATCATCGTGCCGTCGCAGGATATCGTGCTGGGCCTGTATTACATGACGCGCGAAAAGATCAACGCCCGTGGCGAAGGCATGATGTTTGCCGATGTGACCGAAGCGCGTCGTGCCTACGACAATCGTGAAGCCGACCTGCACGCCCGCGTGACCGTGCGTATCAAGGAAGTGCTGCTCGACGAGAACAAGAACCGTGTCGAGACGATCAAGCGTGTCGAAACCACGCTGGGCCGCGCACTGCTGTCGGAAATCCTGCCGCCGGGGCTGTCGTTCGCGCACGTCGACAAGGCGCTGAAGAAAAAGGAAATTTCCAAGCTCATCAACGCCAGCTTCCGCCGTTGCGGCCTGCGCGAGACGGTGATCTTTGCCGACAAGCTCATGTACACCGGCTTCACCTTTGCCACCCGCGCCGGCATGTCGATCGCCATCAAGGACATGCTGATCCCCAGCGAAAAGGACCAGATCCTCGACGCGGCCGAGGCCGAAGTGAAGGAAATCGAATCGCAGTACACCTCGGGTCTGGTGACCCAGGGCGAGCGCTACAACAAGGTGGTCGACATTTGGGGGCGAGCGGGCGATGCCGTGGCTAAGGCGATGATGGGCCAGCTGGGCGGCGAAAAAGTGACCGACCGCACGGGCAAGGAAGTGACCCAGGAATCGTTCAATGCGATCTACATGATGGCCGACTCCGGTGCGCGGGGCTCCGCCGCGCAGATTCGTCAGCTTGCCGGGATGCGCGGCCTGATGGCCAAACCGGACGGCTCCATCATCGAAACGCCGATCACCGCGAATTTCCGCGAGGGGCTCAACATGCTCCAGTACTTCATCTCGACGCACGGCGCACGCAAGGGCCTGGCCGACACCGCGCTGAAGACTGCGAACTCGGGTTACCTTACGCGCCGTCTGGTCGATGTGACCCAGGACCTGGTGGTGACCGAGGACGATTGCGGCACCAAGAACGGTCTTGCCGTGAAGGCGCTGATCGAGGGCGGCGAAGTCGTCGAGCCGCTGCGTGAGCGTATACTGGGGCGTGTTGCCGCAAGCGACATCATCCATCCCGAAACGCAGGAAACCGTGTTCGAGGCCGGCACGCTGCTGTCCGAAGACGTGGTCGACACGATCGATGCGCTGGGCATCGACGAGGTCAGGGTTCGTACCCCGCTGACCTGCGAAACCCGCTACGGTCTGTGCGCCAAGTGCTACGGGCGTGATCTGGGTCGCGGCTATCTGGTCAACACAGGGGAGGCCGTGGGGGTCATCGCTGCGCAGTCGATCGGCGAACCGGGCACGCAGCTCACCATGCGTACCTTCCACATCGGTGGTGCGGCCTCGCGTGCGGCGGCCGCCAGCCAGCTTGAAGCCAAGTCGAATGGTTCGGTGCAATACACCGCCACCATGCGCTACGTGACCAACGCGCGCAAAGAACTCGTGGCCATTTCACGCAGCGGCGAAATCCTGATCGCCGACGACAGCGGCCGCGAGCGCGAGCGTCACAAGGTGCCCTACGGTGCCACGCTGATGGTGACCGACGGTGCCAAGATCAAGGCAGGCGCCGTGCTGGCGACCTGGGACCCGCACACCCGTCCCATCATCACCGAATACGCCGGCCGCGTACGCTTCGAGAACGTGGAAGAAGGCGTGACCGTGGCCAAGCAGATGGACGACGTGACCGGTCTTTCGACCCTGGTGGTCATCGATCCCAAGCGCAAGGGCGCCAGTTCCAAGGGGGTGCGTCCGCAGGTCAAGCTGCTCGACGAAGCCGGCAAGGAAATCAAGATTGCCGGCACCGAAACGCTGGTGAACATCACCTTCCAGATTGGCGCGATCATCACGGTGAAAGATAGCCAGGATGTGGCCGTGGGCGATGTGCTTGCGCGTATTCCGCAGGAAAGCTCGAAGACCCGCGACATCACCGGCGGTCTGCCGCGCGTGGCCGAACTCTTCGAAGCACGTTCGCCCAAGGATGCCGGCGTGCTGGCCGAGGTGACCGGTACCGTGTCGTTCGGCAAGGACACCAAGGGCAAGCAGCGTCTGGTCATCACCGACCTGGACGGCGTGCCGCACGAGTACCTGATTACCAAGGAAAAGCACGTCACCGCGCACGACGGCCAGATCGTCCAGAAGGGCGAAATGATCGTCGACGGTCCAGTCGACCCGCACGATATCCTGCGTCTGCAGGGCGTCGAGGCGCTGGCGCGCTACATCACCGATGAGGTGCAGGACGTCTACCGTCTGCAGGGCGTGAAGATCAACGACAAGCACATCGAAGTCATCGTGCGGCAGATGCTGCGTCGGGTGGTGATCGCCGACCCGGGCGACACCGGACTCATTCCGGGCGAGCAGGTTGAGCGCTCGGAGGTGCTGCAGATCAACGACGAAATGGAAGCCGCGGGCAAGACGCCGGCGATCTACGACCCGATCCTGCTTGGCATCACCAAGGCGTCTTTGTCGACCGACTCCTTCATCTCCGCCGCTTCCTTCCAAGAAACCACGCGGGTGCTCACCGAGGCGGCGATCATGGGCAAGAAGGACGAACTGCGCGGCCTCAAGGAAAACGTCATCGTCGGCCGCCTGATCCCGGCGGGCAGCGGTCTGGCCTACCACAATACCCGTCGTCGCCAGGCTGCCGGGGAAGACATGGGAGCGGAACACCTGATCGAAGGAGGCGAGGACGCCAATCCCACCGAGAGCCAGGAAGTTGCTTGACAGCGTGAGGCCGCTCCCATAAAATCACGCGTCTTTTTCCGGTCGCAGTCGTGCCGGAAATGCAGGGCCCAGTCCGGGACGGCACCGCCTGAATGCGGGTGGCGCCGTCCCGCTTGTTTTGAAATGATTACGCTTATTCGGAATTTCTGACATGCCAACCATCAACCAGCTGATCCGCAAACCGCGCCAGGCGCCGGTGGAAAAGAGCAAGGTTCCGGCCTTGAAGGCCTGCCCGCAACGCCGCGGCGTGTGCACCCGCGTGTACACCACGACGCCCAAGAAACCGAACTCCGCCTTGCGTAAGGTCTGCAAGGTCAAGCTCACCAGCGGCTTCGAAGTCATCAGCTACATCGGGGGCGAGGGTCACAACCTGCAAGAGCACTCGGTCGTGCTGGTGCGTGGTGGTCGTGTGAAGGATTTGCCGGGTGTGCGTTATCACACCGTGCGCGGCAGCCTGGATACCCAGGGTGTCAAGGATCGCAAGCAGGCGCGTTCGAAGTATGGTGCCAAGCGCCCGAAGAAAGCCTGATCGGACGCTGTCCGACTAGCCCAAACTTAATAGAGAGACTGGAAAATGCCCCGTCGTCGCGAAGTCCCCAAGCGTGAAATCCTGCCTGATCCGAAATTCGGCAATCAGGAGGTGTCCAAGTTCATGAACGTCGTCATGTCGTCCGGCAAGAAATCCGTGGCCGAGCGCATCGTTTACGGTGCGTTCGAACAGATTTCCAGCAAATCCGGAAAAGATCCGCTGGAAGTGTTCGGTACCGCGCTGAACAATGCCCGTCCCTTGGTGGAAGTGAAGAGCCGTCGCGTCGGGGGTGCCAACTACCAGGTGCCGGTCGAAGTGCGTGCCAGCCGTCGTACGGCGCTGGCCATGCGCTGGCTGAAGGATGCCGCGCGCAAGCGTGGTGAGAAATCCATGGGTGCCCGTCTGGCCGGTGAGCTGCTTGATGCGGCCGAAGGTCGTGGCGGCGCGGTCAAAAAGCGTGAAGAAGTACACCGGATGGCTGAAGCCAACAAGGCCTTCTCGCACTTCCGCTTCTAACCAACGCACAGCAGGTAAAACAAAGTGGCACGCACGACTCCTATCGAACGCTACCGCAACATCGGTATTTCCGCGCACATCGACGCGGGCAAGACGACCACGACCGAACGTATCCTGTTCTACACTGGCAAATCGCACAAGATTGGCGAAGTGCACGACGGCGCGGCCACCATGGACTGGATGGAGCAGGAACAGGAGCGTGGCATCACCATCACCTCCGCGGCCACGACCTGCTTCTGGAAAGGCATGGACGGCAAGTTCCCCGAGCATCGCATCAACATCATCGACACCCCGGGGCACGTCGACTTCACCATCGAGGTGGAGCGCTCGATGCGCGTGCTGGACGGTGCGTGCATGGTGTACTGTGCGGTCGGCGGCGTGCAGCCGCAGTCGGAGACTGTCTGGCGTCAGGCCAACAAGTACGGCGTGCCGCGTATTGCGTTCGTCAACAAGATGGACCGCTCGGGTGCCGACTTCTTCAAGGTTTATGAGCAGATGAAGGCCCGCCTGAAGGCCAACCCGGTGCCGATCCAGGTGCCGATCGGCGCCGAGGACAGCTTCGAGGGCGTGGTCGATCTGGTCAAGATGCGCGCCATCTACTGGGACGATGCCAGTCAGGGCATGAAGTTCGAGTTGCGCGACATTCCCGCCAATCTCGTCGATACCTGCAAGAAGTGGCGCGAAGCCATGGTCGAGGCGGCTGCCGAGTCGTCCGAAGAAATGATGAACAAGTACCTCGAAGAGGGCGACCTTCCCGAGGCCGACATCATCGCGGGTCTGCGCACGCGCACCATCGCCAGCGAGATCGTGCCGATGATGTGCGGTACGGCGTTCAAGAACAAGGGCGTTCAGGCGATGCTCGACAAGGTGATCGAGCTGATGCCTGCGCCGACCGACATTCCGCCGGTCAAGGGCGAACTCGACAATGGTACGGAAGGCCAGCGTCTGGCTGCCGACGACGAGAAGTTCTCGGCGCTTGCATTCAAGATCGCGACCGACCCCTACGTCGGCCAGCTGATCTTCTTCCGCGTCTATTCCGGCGTGGTGAACTCGGGTGACACGATCTACAACCCGGTCAAGGGGCGCAAGGAGCGCATCGGACGCATTCTGCAGATGCACGCCAACCAGCGCGAAGAGATCAAGGAAGTGCGTGCGGGCGACATTGCTGCGGCGGTGGGCCTGAAAGACGTGACTACCGGTGATACCCTCTGCGACGTCGGTTCGCCGATCACGTTGGAGCGCATGGAGTTTCCCGAGCCGGTCATCCACGTCGCGGTCGAACCCAAGACCAAGGCCGACCAGGAAAAGATGGGCATCGCGCTGGGTCGCCTTGCGCAGGAAGACCCGTCGTTCCGCGTCCGCACCGACGAAGAATCCGGTCAGACCATCATCTCGGGCATGGGCGAATTGCACCTGGAAATTCTCGTCGATCGCATGAAGCGCGAATTCGGCGTCGAGGCCAACGTGGGGGCGCCGCAGGTGGCCTATCGCGAGGCGATTCGCAAATCCGTCGAGCAGGAAGGCAAGCATGCCAAGCAGTCCGGCGGTAAGGGTCAATACGGCCACGTCTGGCTCAAGATGGAGCCGAACGAGGCGGGCAAAGGTTTCGAGTTCGTCGATGCGATCAAGGGCGGCACCGTGCCGCGCGAATTCATCCCGGCGGTCGAAAAGGGCTTGATCGAGTCGCTGAACAATGGCGTACTCGCAGGCTTCCCGGTGGTGGACATCAAGATCACGCTGTTCGACGGTTCCTATCATGACGTCGACTCGTCCGAGCTGGCGTTCAAGCTGGCCGCGAACCTGGCGTTCAAGGACGGGATGCGCAAGGCCAATCCGGTCCTGCTCGAGCCGATGATGGCGGTCGAAGTCGAAACGCCCGAGGATTACATGGGCGACGTGATGGGCGACCTCAACCGTCGTCGCGGCATCATTCAGGGCATGGAAGATGCAGCCGGTGTCAAGCTGGTGAAGGCGGAAGTCCCCCTGGCCGAGATGTTCGGCTACTCGACCGACCTGCGCTCGATGTCGCAAGGCCGCGCCACCTACTCGATGGAATTCAAGCACTACTCCGAGGCGCCGAAGAACGTCGCCGAAGCCGTGATCTCGAAAAAGTAAGCGGTTGCCAAAACATATTTTTGATTTGATAGGGTACTGAAATGGCTAAGGAAAAGTTCGAGCGGACCAAACCGCACGTAAACGTAGGCACGA
>CAZOVQ010000114.1:0-6040 GCA_964583195.1 uncultured Thiobacillus sp. | reverse complement strand
GGGGGCGATGACGTAGGCGAGGTTTTCGATGGCGCGCGCGCGCACCAGCGTCTCGAAATGCGCGCGCCCGGTGGTGGCGGTAAAGGCGGAAGGGACGACGATGAGATCGACGTCCGGCATGGCGCGATACAGCTCGGGGAAACGCAGGTCGTAGCAGATCGACAGGCCGATGCGGCCGAACGGGCTGCTGATGACGACGACTGTATCGCCGGGCTCGATGAAACTGGCTTCCCGGTAGCGTTCGCCGCCGAGGTCCAGACCGAAAAGGTGGATCTTGTCGTAACGGGCCACCTGCTTGCCGCGCTCGTCGTACACCAGGCAACTGTTGCGCACCTTGTCCGCGGCGTTCGCCGCCAGCGGCAGCGAACCGCCGATGAGCCATATCTTGTGCCGCTTCGCCATGCGCGCGAGAAAATCCTGGATCGGCCCGCGGCCCTGGGTTTCGCGCGCTTTCACCACGTCGGCATCGACCATGCCCATGATCGCGAAGAACTCGGGCAGGACGACGAGGCGCGCGCCACCCTTCACCGCCAGTTCGATCAGCCGTTCGGCTTCAGCCAAGTTGGATGCCACATTGGGGCCGGACGCCATCTGGATCGCGGCGACGCGCACTGCGCCCGCCTGGATGGCAGGTTTCTTGGCCTGCGCGCCCTTGGGATGCGCGATGGCGGTTTTTGTGGTTTTTTTTGTCGTCATGTTGCGTAGACTTCCACGATCAGTGTTCCGATGGCCTGGCAAGCTGTCCGGCCGGGGGGTTGTTCAGGCGCGCCACGTCCGGCGCGAGCCAGGGGCCGGTCACCATGTATTCCTTGCTGATGACCTCTTCCAGGGGATCGCGCAGCAGCTTCTGCGCGGCCAGCGCGCCCACGCCGGCAATCGGCCCGCCGAGCAGCGCACCCGCCACGGCCACGCCTTCGGAAAGTTTCGGAATCACTTTCACCCGCAATTGCACGCTTTCCTGGTTGAGGTCCGCCAAGCCCGACATGTTGACCTTGGCCGCCGGGCCGCGCATGCGGAAATCGTCGCTGTACACTACACCGCGCGCGATGCGCAGCGTGGCTTCGATATCGTCGAAGGCAAAGCCCGAATTGAAGATATCACGGAAATCGAAGTTCAGCCGGCGCGGCAGGGATTGAAGGCTCAATACGCCCAGCAGTTTTCCCGCCCCCGGCTTGATCGCCAAGAACTGCCCACCCTGCGCCTTGAAATCGAGCTGCCCGGCCAGCGTGACGAAGGCAAAATCGGCGGGCGATCCGTCCCAGGCGGCTTTGCCTGCGATTTTCGCGCTGCCGCGCCTGAGCGTGTCGGGATAACCGAAACGGGTCAGAAAGCCACCGGCGTCGTGCACCGTCAGGTCGATGTCCGCACGTGTTTCGCCGGCGCCGACATCGCGCCACAGCCCCTTCATGCGCAGCACGCTGTCGGGGTGTTCGATTTCGAGCATATCGATGACCAGCCCCCCGGCTTCGCCGCGCGCGACGATTTTCAGTTTTCCCAGCGCGCGTTCCTGAACCCTGAAATCGTCCACGGTCAGATCGAGGACAGGAAAGTCGGCCGCCTTCATGTTCGGCGCGTCGTCGGCCCCCGCCGTGGCGGGCAATGCGGCCGGGATGACGAGCTGGCGGAACTGCGCCGACACGCGTGCCGGCTCCTTACCCGCCGGGCGATAGGTAAGCATGCCCGACACTTCGCGGCCGCTTACCTGCGTGCGCAGCAGGCCATTGCGCGTGCGTCCCTGCAACCGCACACCCTGGAAACGGCGCCCCATCATGTCGAACGCGTCGAAGCCGAGATCGATGCTGGAAATGGACACGCCCTCCCCGCCTCCCCCCCCGTTTCCGGCCGATTCCGGCAGCAGGCTCGCCCAGCCCGAAATGTCGAGCCCGCGTGCGCTGCCAGCGAGCCGCAGGCCGGCTTCCTCCGGTATCGTCGCCATGCCGCCGAAACGGATTTCGCCGCGCTCGAAGCGCCCTTCCTTGTTGTTGCGCCAGAGTCCGCCGACGACACGGCCCAGCCGCACTTCGTTCAACAGGTCGTCACCCAGCGGCTGGACGGCGGCGACCAGCGGCAGGGTCTGCTGCGGCAGTTTGGACAGAGGTGCCGGAAGCGCGGAGGCCAGGCCGACCAGATCCGATTCCAGCCGGATGCGCTCGCCCTCGGGCTGGAAATCGACCTGCCCGCGCCAGTTCGTCTGGCCGCTCAGCCGGCTTCCTATTCTGGCCCCCAGCCACGGCGCCAGCCCGGCAGCGGTAACGCGCCCCTGCGCGAGCAGCCGGACCTGTCCGTTGCGGGTCTGCGCCTCGACGCGCACCGGCCCGCCGAGCATCTGCGCGGTGATCAACCGGGCGCTCAGATTGTCGTGCGTGAATTCGATGTCGCCGCGCACCTGTTCGATGCGGGGCATGGCCGGCGGAAACAGGGTGCCGCCGAGAAAGCCGAGCCGCCCCGCCAGCGTCGTGTCGTGGCTGTGGCGCAGCGGCACGCGCAGGTTCAGCCCCAGGCGCATGGTGCCGGTGCCGTCGAGCGCCTCGGTCAAGCCGAGCAGATGCTCGCCCACGGGACTGAAATTGGCAAAGCGGATGAAATCCTGCGTCGGCCCGCGGGCTTCGCCCGCGACGCGCAATTCTTCTTCGTGATGCAGCAGGTCGGGGATCGTCGCTCTGACCGGTGCCAGCACCACGTCGTAGATGCGCGCCCGTTCGGAGACGATTTCCATGCTCCGTCCCGCAAACACCATCCGCGCATCCAGATCCTCGATCACCGGCCAGCCGGGCACGTAGCGGATCGTCGCGTCCTTGATGTGCGCCTCGACGCGAAACAGCCCGTCACCCGAATCGAAGGGAAAGCGCGCGAGGTCGCCGCGCAGTACCAAGCGCGTGTCGTCCGAACGCCCCGCGAGCACGCCCTGCCTGACCCACCCGACGGTGGCTTCGCCAAGCACTTTCGGCAGATAGCGCTGCACCGCCATGCCGTCGGCACGGGTCAGGTGCGCCGTCAGGTCGATCTTACCCCGCGTCCCCGGATTCCACTCGTACCCCCCCTGCGCGCTGCCGGCGAAATCGGGGTTGGAAAACGCCGCCTCGGTCAGTGCGAGCTGCTGGCCGTGAGCGGTCTTTTTCCAGTTGCCGGCCGCGCGCATTTCGTCGAAACGCACAATGGGTTCGCGGAACACCTGCGGCATATCGAGCGCCAGACGGCGCGCGTCGATCGTGAATCGTCCGCCGCGCGCGTCGCCCTCGACGTGCCCGCGCAGATTCTCGAAGCCGGGCCGCGCGCCCTCCGCTGCCATGCCCAGGCCGCTGAACCGGGCGTCGATCTCGAAATTGTCCGGCCCCGGATGGTTTCCGCGCCAGGCCAGCCGCAGGATATCGAAACGGCCACGAGGGTCGAGCGCGGCCAGGCGCGCGCGCAAGGCGGCGTCTATCGGCAGACTGGGCAGCATGTTTTTCCAGCCGTTCAGTTCGAATGCGCGTGCGCTGATTTCGCGCCCCTGCGCGCCCCACGCGAAACCGACGCTGAAAGGCGCACCAGGTTGCGTGCCCTTCCAGGCCACCCTCAGGTTTTCGAACTCGATGCGCTGGCTCGTCGCATCGCGGCGCCACAGCGCCTGCCCGCGCACCCTCTCCAGACGCAGGGGAGGCGTCTGCGCCGCCAGGCCGATCTCGACCGCGCGCAGATCGATGCCCGCCCCGATGCCGGCCAGGCGTCCCGCCCGCACACCGAAATTGGCGCGCAGCGCCCCCCACCCGGCACGCGGCTGCCAGGGCACGTCGAGCCAGGTGGCCAGGCGCGGAAACGACACGCCGGCAACCTCGACCGCGATGTTGCCGTTCCAGGTGCGCGGGTCGGCGATCCTGCCGCTCAGTTCCGCGTCCACGCCCAGCGGGCGCGCCAGCTCCGGCGGCGGCGTCGCCCGCCCCCGGAGCCTGTGCTCCCGGAGGGAATTGTCCAGACGCAGATCGACCGCCTCGAACACCAGTGGCGGGGCATCGCGCTGGTCGTCGTGCCAGACCAGCCGGGCGGCCTCGACATGCACCCGCCCCTGCCGCAGCAACCAGTTGGAAAACCCACTGTCCGGGTCGGCAGGATTGATGGGGATGCCGCCAACATAAAAACGGCCGTCGCGCGTCCGGCGCGCGTCGAGCACCAGCCCGCGCAATTCGATGCGGCTGAAACGCGGCTCCAGAAACAGCAGCGAACGCCAGGCAAATTCCGCTTCGAAACTGGGCAGCTCCAGTGCAAGACGGCCTTCTGCGTCGTGCAGCCGCACGCCCTGCAAATGGAATTCCGGACGCGCTTGCTGCCAGACCCCCGATACGCTTTCGAGCGTGACGCGCAGGCCCAGCGCGCGCGACATCAGGTTGGCCATGGCGTCGCGATGCTCGGCGATGTTGGGCAGCAGCCAGAAGTACATCAGCGTCGCCACGGCTACAAAGCCCGTTGCCGCCAACGCAGCCAGCACCGCCGCGACGCGCGCGGCGCGACGCAGGACAGACCGGGGGACGAAGGGAAATCTCATGCAGGCGCGTGCTCCAGAAGCTGGATTCTATGCGCCCGCGCACGCCGGGCAGCGGCAGGATCGAAAAAAATCGTCACGCGCCGCGCTCGTCCGTAAAGCGGTGGATTTGCCGCCGGTCCCGCTTGGTCGGCCGCCCCTTCGGCGTCGCTCCCGGCGCCACGGCGAGCTTGCGCGCCTCGATCTGCTGCTGACGCCGCGCCTGACTGTCTGCGTCTTCCTCGTAAAGCGCTTGCGCCACCGCCGCCGGCCCGCGCTGCATCGACAGAGCGCGCACGGTGAGCACCCATTCGTGCTCGCCGATGCGTAGCGCCAGCCGGTCGCCGGGCCGGACGTCGCGCGAAGGCTTCACGCGCTGCCCCGCGATCCGCACCCGACCATTTTCGATGGCGTGCACGGCCAGGCTGCGGGTTTTGTAGAAGCGCGCCACCCACAGCCATTTGTCGAGGCGCATCGCGGCCGGTTCATGCGACATCGAAGCCGTCCGCCGGCAATCGCGGCATCGACACGGCGCGTGCCCGCCGGCGTGGCGCACACGCCGGCGTCACGGCGATACGGGCGCACGCGCCCCGGCGGCCGGTCACCGCAGGCACTGCGAGTGCGTTCATGTTCGTCTCCGCGTCGGTAGCATGTTTGCAACTGTCATGACGACTCGCCGCCCCGAATGATGAAACGTCGATTCGCCATGACAGCCCCCCGGCCCTCTTGCCCGCAAGGAGTACGCCGGCAGCCCCCGCCGCTTCGCGGCGACCCAACCGCAGCCCGCTTGCAAAAGAAGGGAAGCAGTCAATGCTACGCGTTGTTTCACGTTAAGTTACGCACGAATCGACCGGATTGTGCCGTTTATTCCGCGCCCGCACCACGCCCGCAACAAACACGCCGTCCGGGTGAAAGCCAGGCCGCATGCCCGTTCCGCACGCAGCCCGCGTCAGCCACGGCTGACAGGACAGCCCTCGCGCCTTTTCGTTCAGCGTCAACAAGTCATTCTTGACGTTCCCTTGATTTTTTCTTGAGCCTTGCGATGTAGACTGGCGCTCCTTTCAACTCCCGGAGAACCCGCGATGTTGCACCGCCTGACGTTTGTCGTTTTGTCCAGCCTGAGTCTCGCCGCTGCCGCCGAGGCGCCGCACTGGGCTTATGCGGGCGCGCATGGCCCCGCGCACTGGGGGGCGCTTGCGCCCGAATTCAGCGAATGCCGCCTGGGCCATGCGCAATCGCCCATCGACATTCGCGGCGCAAAGGTGGACAAGAATGCGCCCGAACTGGTCTTCCATTACGAGGCGCAGCCGTTGCGCATCATCAATAACGGCCACACCGTGCAGGTCAACCAAGCCGCCGGCACGCTCGACATCGGGGGCCACGTCTACAAGCTCGCACAATTCCATTTCCATACGCCCAGTGAGGAGCGCATCCGGGGCCGCGCCTACGACATGGTCGCGCATCTGGTGCACAAGGACGACGCCGGCAAACTGGCGGTCGTTGCCGTGCTGTTCAAGGCAGGCCAGGAAAACCCGGCGCTCACCC
>CAZOVQ010000113.1:3049-6172 GCA_964583195.1 uncultured Thiobacillus sp. | reverse complement strand
CAGCAGACCGAGGGGGTGCGGCAGGGGCTGGCCGGGGGCCGTTTTCTGGAAATCCGAATTCGTCCCCGGCGGCAGATGGAAATTACTCGGCGCCAGGCGGGCGGGCGGGGCGCTGCCCAGTACGCCGAGCTTGCCCGACCAGCTCGCCTTGACCGTACCATTCGCCGAGACTTGCGTGATCGTCACGGGATACTGGCCCGGGGCGGGATTGAGGAAAGTCCGGCCGCGCAGGTGGATGGCCTTGATGCCGGGTGCATTGTTCCGTGTGTTGTCGATGTCCGTCGTCGCCGTTACGGTCATCGCGTGTGCTGCCTCGTCATATCCGATCGTGTACTGACCAGCCTGTTTGACCGCGCCCTGGGGCCAGCCCTTGGTCAGCACCATGTTGGCGGCGGTATCCTTTTCGACCTTGACCGAGGCGTTGCGCTCGAACGCGGCAGGCAGGGCGATGCGGATCGAGTCGCCGGCCTGCATGGACAGCCCCGGCGCGGCGGGGTTGAGGTCGGGCAGCAGGATGAAGACATAATCGCTGGCCTGGCCGGAGACGTTGCCGTCAAACGATATCGGGGCGGGCACCGCGCGCAGCGCTTGCGGCGCAGGCGGCGCCACGGTGGCGCAGGCGGCGAGCGAGACGGGAAGGGCAAGCAGCAGGGATTTTCCGAACATGAGAAGTCCTTGATGACGGGGAAAAGAATCGTGTGATTCGATGCGTCGTTGATGGCGAAGTTCGCTTACGCTGCTGGTCGATTCGTACCTGCGCGCGATTTCCCGTCTCTGCGACGGAGGGCCCGCCGCCGCCCGTCTTCCGCTTGCGCGGGAAGCGGACATGATCAACACTGCGCGTTGTTTCGCTACTACCCGCACGCCGATACCCGCACCAGCATGGCCGAGGACACCGAACTTTCGCGTACCGAACCGCCGAGCGCCAAGCGGCTGCGGGAAGCACGTAGCCGGGGCGACGTCCCGCGTTCCGCGGAATGGTCCGGCTGGCTGCTGCTGCTGGCTGGCGCTGCTGCGCTCGCCTGGCTGGCGCCGCAGATAATCGCCGCCCTGCGCGAACTTTTCGCAAGCACGCTCGGAAACGCCGCCCGCCCGCTCGATTCGCTACCGACCGCCCCTGTCTTCGCCCTGGTCCGGGAACTGCTGCTTTTGCTCGGCGCCCTGTTCGCCGCCGCGCTGGTTGCGCCGCTCCTGCTGTCCGGGTGGGTGTATGCGCCGGCGGCCGCCCGCGCCGATTTTTCCCGGCTGCTGCGCCGCATCCTGACGGCGGACGCCTGGTTCGCAGGGGCGCTGGGGATGCTGAAGCTCGTCCTGGCGGGCAGCGCGCTGGCCTGGGCGGTGTCGGCCGGCTGGCGGGACTGGCAGGCCCTTGTGCTCGCCGATCCGGCTGCCGGGCTGGCGCGTGCCGCGGACTGGGTCGGCCGCGGATTGATCGTGCTGGTCGCGGCGCTGGCGCTGGTCGCCGTGCTCGACGCAGGCTGGCGCTGGTGGCGCTATCTGCGGCGGCATGCGATGAGCTGGCGCGAAGTGCTCGCCGAAGCTCGTGAATACGAAGTCGCGCCCGAGCTGCGCGCACGTCTGCGCGCGCGCCAGCATAGGGCCGGGCTGGCGGTGAATCCCTCTGCCGACACGCCTCCGGAGGGCAAGGCGGCGAACGCCCGCTCCAGGGCGATTGACGAGGTGATCGGGTGAGCGCGCAGGGGACGCTGCTGCCCGGCCTTCCGGCGAGCCGCCTGGCGGTGCCGGCTCTGGTGCTGCTGATTCTGGCGATGATGGTGCTGCCGCTGCCCACCTTCATGCTGGACGTGCTGTTCACGCTCAACATTGCGCTGGCGATGATGGTGCTGCTGGTGAGCCTGAACGCGCGCCGGCCGCTGGATTTTTCGGTGTTTCCCACGGTGCTGCTGCTGACCACGCTGCTGCGCCTTTCGCTCAACGTCGCCTCCACCCGCATCATCCTGATGCAGGGCCACACCGGGCCCGACGCGGCGGGCAAGGTGATCGAATCCTTCGGCAATTTTCTCGTCGGCGGCAATGTCGCGGTCGGATTCGTCGTCTTCGTCATCCTGGTCGTCATCAATTTTGTCGTCATCACCAAGGGCGCGGGGCGCATCGCCGAAGTCGCCGCGCGCTTCACCCTGGACTCGATGCCGGGCAAGCAGCTGGCGGTGGACGCCGATCTTCAGGCCGGCTTCATCGACGACGGCGAAGCGCGCAGCCGCCGCGCCGACATCGCTCGCGAATCCGATTTCTATGGCGCGATGGACGGCGCATCGAAATTCGTGCGCGGCGACGCCGTCGCCGGCATGGTCATCCTGCTGGTCAACCTGGTCGGCGGGGTTGCGGTCGGCCTACTGCAACACGATTTGGGCGTGTCGGAGGCGCTGGGCCGCTACGCGCTCCTGACCGTGGGCGACGGCCTGGTGACGCAGATTCCGGCGCTGGTCATTTCCACGGCGGCGGGCATCGTCGTCAGCCGCGCGTCCTCCGAGCAGGATCTGTCGCGCGAATTTTCCAGCCAGATGTTCGGGCGGCCGCAGACCTTGTTCGTGGCGGCAGCGGTACTTGGTATCCTGGGACTGATTCCGGGTACGCCGCACATCGCGTTCCTGAGCATAGCCCTGGTGCTTGCCGCGCTTGGAACGGGCTTGCGGCGGCGGGCTGCCGTATCCGGCTTCGAGCCGCCGGCGGCCGAGGAAATTTCCCAGGCGCCGCAGGATGTCACCTGGGCGGACATCCCGCCGGTGGACGTGCTCGCGCTCGAAGTCGGCTACCGCCTGATTCCGCTGGCCGACCGTAATCAGGGCGGGGCGGTGCTTGCCCGCGTCACCGAGGCGCGGCGCCGTTTCGCGACCGACATGGGGCTCGTCGTGCCGCTCATCCGCGTGCGTGACAATCTCGAACTCAGACCCAATGCCTACCGCATCACCCTGAACGGCGTCGATGTCGCGCATGGCGAAATACCCGGCGGCCGGGTGCTGGCCGCTGACATGGGCGGGGTGCTCGGGCGGCTGGAGGGCACGGCGGGCAGTGACCCGCTTACCGGCATGCCCGGCGTATGGATCGAGGCCGGGCGCGAGGAGGAGGCCGAACTGCGCGGTTTCGTGGTGTGGCAGCCGGAAG
>CAZOVQ010000113.1:0-3007 GCA_964583195.1 uncultured Thiobacillus sp. | reverse complement strand
CGGAAACACGCACCGGAATTGCTGGGGCGCACCGAAGTGCAGCAGCTGCTCGATACACTGGCGCGCGCGCATCCCGGCCTGATCGAGGACGTGATGCCGCGGCACCTGTCTCTGACGACGGTGCAGGCGATCCTGCAACAACTGATCGCCGAGGACGTGTCGATCCGCGACACCCGCACCCTGTTCGAGACACTTGCCGCACGCGCGCCGTACACGCAAGCGGTGGACGAACTGGTCGAAACCGTGCGGGCCGCATTGGGCCGCGGCATCATCGACCGTCTGTTCGAGGGGCGCGACACGCTCGAAGTGATCGGCCTTTCGGCTGCGACTGAGTCGCGGCTGCTTGCCGAAATGGGTGACGAAGGCGAAGCCCTGCTCTCGCCCGCCACGCTCGACGCGCTCAACGACGCCGCCGAACGCACGCTCGCCCGGCAGGAAGCCGAAGGATACCCAGCGGTGCTGTTGACTTCGCCAGGTCTGCGCGCCGTGCTGTCGCGCCTGCTGCGGCGCAATCTGCCGCGCCTGTCGGTACTTGCCTATGCCGAGGTGCCTGCCGATAAAATGGTGCGCATGACCCGCGAACTCGCCATCGAGACCGACGCATGAACGTGCGCAGCTTCGTCGCGCCGAATGCACGTGCAGGACTGGCGCGCATCCGTGCCGAGCTTGGCGATGACGCGGTGGTGCTGTCCAGTCGGCCGCATCCGCAGGGCATCGAGCTGCTCGCGAGCCCTTACGCCGCGCTTGCCGCGCCGGAGGCAGACGAGCTGGCGGGCGGTTCGGCCGGCGCCCGCATCCTTGGCGAACTGGGCCGTCTGCGGCACCTGCTGCAAAACCAGCTTGCCGGCTTCGCCTGGGGTGCCGCGCGCCGGCGCGACCCGGCGCGCGTGGCGATCATGCAAACCCTTTTCGCCGCCGGCTTCGGGGGCGCGCTGGCACGCGCGCTGGCCGCGAGGTTGCCGCGTTCGCTCGAAGGCGAAGCCGCGCAGCGCTGGCTGCGTCAGGTGCTGATCCGCAACCTGCCGCTGCTGCCCGCCGACGCCGACCCGCTGACGCGTGGCGGGGTCTATGCCCTGGTCGGGCCGACCGGTTCGGGCAAGACGACCACACTCGCCAAACTCGCCGCGCGCGCTGTCGAGCGTTACGGCGCGCAGGCGGTCGCGCTGGTCGCGGGCGACACCTATCGCGTCGGCGCCGAAGCGCAGCTTCGCCTCTACGCCGACCTCCTCGGCGTAGACCTGCATCAGGCTGGCGATGCCGCCCGCCTCGAACGGCTGCTGCCCACACTGGCCGGGCGCCGCCTGATCCTGATCGACACCGCCGGTTTCGCACCGGCCGATCCGCGCGCCGGAGCAAGCCGCGCATTCGATAACCTGGGGGTGTGCCGTCTGCTCACCCTGGCCGCAAACCAGCAAGGGGCCGCCATCGAGCAGGCGCTCGTCTGTTTCGGACCGGGCGCGGTCGGCTGCATACTCGGCAAACTCGACGAAACGCCGCAGCCCGGCGCGGCGCTCGACGCCCTGATTCGCCACCGTCTGCCGCTGGCCTGCCTGAGTGCGGGGCAGCGCGTGCCCGAAGACCTGCATCGCCCCAACGCCGCCTATCTCGTCGATCGCGCCCTGAAAGGCGGCCGTCTGACCACGCCTTATGCGATCGCGGACGCCGACTGGCCGTTGTACGGCGGCGTGCAGGCCGGCGGGTCGACGGAACCGGCAGCCACGCCGGCAGTCGGCGGGCGGCAACATGTGGTCTGACCAGGCAGCCGGCCTGCGGCGACCGCAGATATCGCCGCTGCCGCACTGCGTCCATTGCGTGGCCGACGATGCCGCCTGCGCGCTGCGCATCGTGCGGGCGCTTGCCTGCCAAGGCATGCTGCCGCTGCTCGTCGACGGGCGCGGCAGGCAAGCCGGCCCGGGCGGCGTGAAGCCCCTTTTCGATTGGCGACGGCAGATCGAACGCGGCCAGATACTAGCGCTGCCGCTGGAGGCGGGCGCATGCTGGGCAGCGCCGGGCATTCGCGCCGATGCCGCGGGGCTGGCGCGCGCGGTGCGCGGTTTCGCCGCGCTGGTGTTCGACACGACGCCGTCCGCCGCCGTCGCACCGCTTGCCGGCGCGCGCGAGACGGCGTGGCTGGCGCTGCGTCCGGCAACGATGCAGGCAGGCTACGCGCTTCTGAAAACCCGCGCCGCTGCCGGCGGCATCGATGCGATCCTGACCGGCGATGCCGCGTGCTGCCGGCGCGTGCAGGCAGCCTGCGAACGATTTCTGGACGCGGAGATTGCCGCGAGTATCGTCTGCATGCCCGACGAGGGTGACGCAATCGCCGCACTTGCCGTTAGAATGGCGGACGAGGAGCAGGGCCGTTGAGTCCCGATACATAACAGGAAATCCCTGATCATGGCCGGTAAACCGTCGTCGCAGGACGAGCAGATCACCCGATACGCGCCGCTGGTCAAGCGCATCGCCTATCACATGATGGCGCGCCTGCCAGCCAGCGTCGAAGTCGACGATCTCATCCAGGTCGGGCTCATCGGCCTGATGGACGCGGTGGGACGCTTCGACGGTACCCAAGGCGCGCAGTTCGAATCCTACGCCACCCAGCGCATTCGCGGCGCCATGCTCGACGAACTGCGCGAAGCCGACTGGCTGCCGCGTCACGTGCGACAGAAATCGCGGCAGATCGAAACCGCCATCAACAAGCTCGAACAGCGCAACGGCCGCGCGCCCAGCGAACAGGAAATCTCCGCCGAGCTGGGGCTGCGCATCGAGCAATACCAGTCCATGCTGGGCGACGTGAAGTGTTCGCAGCTGCTCTATTACGAGGATTTCTCGGATGAGGACAGTTCGAGTTTTCTCGAACGCTATCTCGTCGATGGCGCCAGCGATCCGCTCGCCGTGCTGGAAGACGAAGGGTTTCGCGGCAGCCTGGTGGCGGCGATCAAGCATCTGCCCGAACGCGAACGCAGCATGATGGGCATGTACTACGAACAGGACATGAACCTGAAGG
>CAZOVQ010000112.1:0-6206 GCA_964583195.1 uncultured Thiobacillus sp. | reverse complement strand
GCGAGCTATCCCGGACGCGATGCGTTCCGCTGCCTTTATTAAACCCAGCGCGGCTGATGGCAGATGGAATCGGCTGGGCGCGCGCCTGCGTGCCCACGGGCTCGCCCTGGTGTTGGGCGCGGCCATCGTCCTGCTGCAATATCCCTTGTGGCTGGGCGAGGGGGGCTGGATCCGGGTGCGCGCGCATGCGAAGGCGATCGAATCCCAGCAGGCGCTCAATCAGCGCTTGCGCACCCGCAACGCCAGCCTGGTGGCCGAACTCGGCGACCTCAAGCAGGGGCGCGACGCGATCGAGGAGCGCGCACGCAATGAACTGGGCATGATCGCACCGGATGAGTGGTTCGTGCGCATAGTGCCCGAGCCTTCGGTTCAATCGGGGAAAATGAATGAGTGAACTGCAAATCGGCTTGCTGGCGGTTGGCATTGTCGTGGTCGCCGCGGTGCTGTTGTTCAATCTGTTGCAGGAACGGCGCTTCCGCAGACAGGCTGACGAGGCCTTCCAGCCCCCCCCCGCCGACCCCTTGATGGACGGGCGTCTGCACCTGGACGCGGGGCAGACGTCCGGCGCCGCCAGTGGCCGTATCGAGCACGCCTTGCGCGAGCCGGTGTTCGAGTCCGATGGCCCGGATGTGATCGTCGAAATCGGCGAGCCGCGACTGCATCTTGATCGCGAGCCGGCGCCCGCGGTCGCGCCCGCAGTGGAACCGCCGCAGGCGCCACCGTCATTTTCTCCGGCAGCTGCGCCGCCGCGCGCGCCGGAAGGGTTTGCCAGAGCCGCCGCATTGCCCGGCGACGAACTCATCGAATACCGCGTCCGCCTGCAGGGCGATACAATCCCGGCGAGCGCGTTTGCCGAGGCCTTCAACCATGCGCGTATGCTGGGCAAGCCCGTGCGCTGGGCCGGCCTGCCGGTGGGCGCGTCGGATTGGGAAGAATTCCAGCCTTGGCGGGAAGCCAGCTACCAGCAGCTAGCCGTCACGATGCAACTGGCCGATCGCAACGGCGCGGTTACCGAGGAGCAGCTGTCCGCCTTGTGCGGGGTCCTGACGGCGTTGGCGCGCACGCACTCACTGCGCATCGTCTGCGACGATACGGTCGAGGCCCTCGACCGGGCGCAATCCATCGACCGTTTCTGCGTCGACGTCGACGTGCTGATCGGGCTCAATGTGGTTGCGCGCGGAGAAGGCACGATCAATCTCGCGCGCATCGTGCGTGAAGCCGAGAGCGCCGGCATGGTGCCGGGAACGGACGGAGCATTCCAGTTGCTCGACAGCCGGGGCGAACTGCTCTACGCACTGTACAACCACGACGCCGAGCCCTTTGCCGGCGAGGTGCACGAGGATCAGACTTCGCAGGGGGTGACCCTGCAATTCGACGTGCCGCGCGTGCCGGACGGCGTCAAGGTGTTCGACGGCATGGTGACTTTCGGGCGGCGGCTGGCCAACGAAGTCGGCGGCATCCTGGTTGACGACAACCTGCGCCCGCTCACCGACGCCGGTATCGAAAAAATACGCAGCCAGCTCATGCGCATCTACGACCGCATGGAAGCGCGCGGCGTGCCATCCGGTTCGCGACGGGCGCTGCGCCTGTTTTCCTGATGAGGGCTGCGCAAGTCCTGGCGCGCGCCGCCGCGCTGCGTCAGGAAATCGAGCGCCACAATCACGCCTACTACGTTCTTGACGCGCCGACGATTCCCGACGCGGAGTACGACCGGCTGTTCCGTGAGCTGCAGGCGCTCGAGGCCGCGCACCCCGAACTCGCCACGCCCGATTCGCCGACCCAGCGCGTCGGCGGCAAACCGCTCGAAGGTTTTGCGCCGGTACGCCACGCGGTGCCGATGCTGTCTATCCACACCGAGACCGATACCGAAGCCAGCGGCGCACTCGCCTTCGACGCGCGCGTGCGCAAGGAACTCGGCCTGGCGGATGGCGATGTGGCGGTCGAATACGCGGCCGAACTGAAGTTCGACGGGCTGGCGATCAACCTGCGCTACGAACGGGGCGTGCTGGTGCAGGCGGCCACGCGCGGCGACGGCGAGACCGGCGAGGACGTCACGCAGAACGTGCGCACCGTGCATGCGATTCCGCTGCGGCTGACAACCGAAAACCCGCCCGCCGTGCTCGAAGTGCGCGGCGAAATCTACATGCGGCGCGACGATTTCGATCGCTACAACGCGAAACAGCGCGCGGCTGGCAAGCCTGTTCTGATCAATCCCCGCAACGGCGCGGCGGGCAGCATTCGTCAGCTCGATCCAGCACTTGCGGCGCAGCGGCCGCTGTCCTTCTTCGCCTATGGACTGGGCGAAGTGCAGGGCTGGGGCGATGCCCCGCGCACCCACAGCGCCACCCTCGACGCGCTCGCGGCCATGGGCGTGCCGGTGTGTGCAGAGCGCATCGTCGGGCACGGCGTGGCGGCACTGGTCGCCTTCCACGACGACATCGCGGCGCGGCGCGACAGCTTGTCTTTCGATATCGACGGCGTGGTCTACAAGGTCAACCGTTTCGATCAGCAGCGCATGCTTGGTTTCCGCTCGCGCGAACCGCGCTGGGCCGTGGCCCACAAGTATCCGGCGCAGGAACAGCTCACCGTCGTCGAGGCCATCGGGGTACAGGTCGGCCGTACCGGCACGCTCACGCCGGTGGCGCGCCTGAAACCCGTCTTCGTCGGCGGCGTCACCGTCACCAATGCGACGCTGCACAACCAGGACGAGATCGACCGCAAGGATGTGCGTGTCGGCGATACCGTGATCGTGCGGCGTGCGGGCGACGTCATCCCGGAAGTGGTCGCCGTGGTGCAGGAACGCCGCCCCCAGCCGGAGCCGCCGCGCTTCAGCATTCTCGCCAGCTACCCGACGTGTCCCGAATGCGGCTCGCACGTGGTGCGTCTCGAAGGCGAGGCGGCGGTGCGCTGCACCGGCGGCCTGTATTGCCCGGCGCAACGCAAGCAGGCGCTGCTGCATTTCGCTTCGCGCCGCGCCATGGATATCGAGGGCCTGGGCGACAAGCTGGTCGATCAGCTCGTCGGTCGCGGCCTGGTACATTCGCCGGCGGATGTCTACAGCCTCGATCAGGCCACGCTGGCCGGCCTGGAACGCATGGCGGAGAAATCCGCCGCCAACCTCGTCGCCGCCATCGAAGCCAGCAAGGCCACCACGCTGGCACGCTTCATTTTCGCGCTCGGCATCCGTAATGTCGGAGAGACCACGGCCAAGGACCTGGCGCGGCATTTCGGCCGGCTGGATGCGCTGATCGCCGCGACCGAAGACGAATTGCTCGCGGTGCGCGACGTCGGCCCCATCGTGGTGGAGTCGATCCGCCAGTTCTTCGCCGAGCCGCACAACCTGGAAGTCGTCGCCCGGCTGCGCGCGGCCGGCGCGCGCTGGCCCGAGTCCACGGGCGTGCAACAATCGGCCGGTATCCTCGCGGGGAAGACGCTGGTGCTGACCGGTACGCTGCCGACGCTGACGCGCGAGGCAGCGAAGGAAAGGATCGAGGCGGCGGGCGGCAAGGTCGCCGGTTCGGTGTCGAAAAAAACGGATTATGTCGTGGCCGGCACGGATGCCGGCAGCAAGCTGACGAAGGCGCAGGAACTCGGTGTGACCCTACTCGATGAAGCCGGGTTGCTGGCCTTGCTGGCAACGGACAGACAAGCGAAGCCGCAGAACTTCGATTTTTGACCAAAGATTTTCAGGGAAGAAACTGATGCAACAAGTGAAGAAAGCCGTATTTCCCGTCGCCGGCCTCGGTACCCGGTTCCTGCCCGCGACCAAGGCCAGCCCCAAGGAAATGCTGCCCATCGTCGACAAGCCGCTGATCCAGTACGCGGTCGAGGAGGCCATGGAGGCCGGAATCACCGACATCATCTTCATCAGCAGCCGCACCAAGCGCACCGTCGAAGACCACTTCGACAAGGCCTACGAGCTGGAAACCGAACTCGCCGCGCGCGGCAAGAACCGGGTGCTGGAACTGGTGCAGTCGATCCGGCCGGCCGGCGTCAACTTCATCTACATCCGCCAGGCCGAAGCGCTGGGCCTGGGCCACGCCGTGCTGTGCGCGCAGCCAGTGGTCGGCAACGAACCCTTCGCCGTCATCCTCGCCGACGACCTGCTCGACGGCAAGCCGGCCGTGATGAAACAGATGGTCGACCAGTACAACTACTACCAGTGCTCGGTGCTCGGCGTGCAGCAGGTGCCGCGCGAGGACACCGCCGCCTACGGCATCGTCGACGCCACTCCCATGGCCGAACGCGTGTCGCGCGTCAACGCCATCGTCGAAAAACCCAAGCCCGAGGACGCGCCCTCGACCCTGGGCGTGGTGGGCCGCTACATCCTCACCCCGCGCATTTTCCACCACATCCAGAACCTGAAACCCGGCGCCGGCGGCGAACTGCAGCTCACCGACGCCATCGCCGCATTGCTGAAGGAACAGCAGGTGCTGGCCTACGCCTACGACGGCATCCGCTACGACTGCGGCAGCAAGCTCGGCTACCTGCAGGCCACCGTCGAATACGCGCTCAAGCACAGCGAGGTCAGCGAAGACTTTGCTGCCTATCTCAAGTCGCGCGTCTGTTGACGCAGGTACCGCCCGGATTGCCGGGCGATACTGTGCACGCCTGACCCGAACCGATTCCGCTCATTCGCCCTGCCAGGCATCGGCCTGGGGTGCCGGGACCATGCGCGGAATCCGCGCCCTGCAATTGGGGTACGCCTGCGCCACCGTCACGACCACGTAGCGCAGTGCCATCGGCCAGACATCGGCATACGTGGCGGCCTCCTCGACAATGCGCGCATGACCGTTCACCCGCATGCGCATCCGTTGCTCGAAATCGACGAACAGCAGGCCGACATGCGGATTCGCCAGAATATTGCCGAGCGAGTTGTAGAGCCTGTTGCCGCTGAAGTCGGGGAAGACCAGCGTACGTTCGTCCTGCACCCGCAGCAGGGGATAGGGCTCGCCCGAGGCAGTGGATTCGCGCCCGCGAAAGCTGCAGTCGCATTCCCCGCGCACATTGGCCGTGGCCAGAAAGAAGAACGGTGGCTTTCCAGGAAACCTGCCGGGGCAGGCGTCAGGCGGTCGCGCAGCATTGCCGCCAGCCGCGCCCCGTCCCAGGTCGGCCCACCGTGGAAGCGGCGTTGCGCCTCGATTTCGCCCGGGTGCAGCAGGGGCGGGCTGTCCGTATCGTGCATGTTTTTTTGCCTCCGATGACGCTTACAGGCCCAGGGCGCTCAGCCCCGGATGCTCGTCCGGACGGCGGCCCAGCGGCCAGAAGAACGTGCGGTCGGTGTCCCTGATCGGCAGGTCGTTGATGCTCGCATGGCGGTGCGTCATGAAGCCCTGTTCGTTGAACGCCCAGTTCTCGTTGCCGTAGGAGCGGTACCACTGGCCCGAGTCGTCGTGCCATTCGTAGGCGAAGCGGACCGCGATGCGGTTGCCGGCGCAGGCCCACAACTCCTTGATCAGGCGGTAGTCGAGTTCGCGCGCCCACTTGCGTTCGAGAAAACGCTGCACTTCCGCACGGCCGACCGGGAATTCGGCGCGGTTGCGCCAGCGCGTGTCTTCCGTGTACACCAGTACCACGCGCGCGGGGTCGCGCGTGTTCCAGGCATCCTCGGCCATGCGCACTTTCTGTCGGGCC
Source organism: uncultured Thiobacillus sp. (assembly GCA_964583195.1). GTDB lineage: Bacteria > Pseudomonadota > Gammaproteobacteria > Burkholderiales > Thiobacillaceae > Thiobacillus. The sequence continues at coordinate 572 of CAZOVQ010000112.1, read as the reverse complement.
GTGTCTTCGGTAAAGGGGGGAAGGGGCGGTTTGATTTCCATGACGTCTCCATGAGGGAATGTAGACAGGTCTGTCTACATGGCTAGTCGGTGTAGACAGATCTGTCTACAATGTACGCATGCCTTCCAGTACGCCGACTGCCGATGCGTCCTCTGCCCGCGACCGCATCCTGCGCACCGCACACGACCTCTTCTACCGGGACGGCGTGCGCGCCACCGGCATCGACCGCGTCATCGCCGAGTCGGGCGTGGCCAAGCTCACCCTCTACCGGCATTTCCCCAGCAAGAACGACCTGATCCGCGCCTACCTCGACTATCGCCACCAGCGATGGCTGGCCTGGTTCGCCGACGCGCTGGCGCGCCATGGCGGCGGGGCGGATGCCATCGTGCCGGCGGTGGGCGAGTGGCTGCGCGATCCGGGCTATCGCGGCTGCGCCTTCATCAACAGCGTGGGCGAGCTCGCGGGCAGCCTGCCCGAGGTCGTCGAAATTGCGCGCGCCCACAAGGCCGACGTGGCGGCCGCCATCGCCGCCGTGCTGCCGGCCTCGCGCCAGAGCGCCAGGCTGGCGCAGG